>JBDTCP010000021.1:0-20026 GCA_039923555.1 Nitrobacter sp. | reverse complement strand
CGGAAGAACCGAACCTTCGGCCGACGAACGCGTTCCCTCATTGTCGCGGATCTGGCGTGGCAGGTCAAAGCGATCGGCTGCGCGTCAGATGCCGCCAAGATGTTCCCAAACACCTGTTGAGTCATGCAATGGTCCAGAAATCCACCGCGGCTGCGGTCGAAGTTCAGAGCAAGAAGGTTGCCGACAGCGCTAAAAGGCTCAAGGAAAGCTCGGTCCGTATCGAGGACAGCGCCGACCGCCGCACCGAACTGGCCGCGAATCGCACTGCGCTTGCCGCCGAGCGAACCTATAGCGCCTGGATTCGAACAGGGCTATTCGCGCTCGCGAGCGGCGCCGGCGCCAAGGGTGTGCTGACCGGCCTGATGCCCGCATGGGTGATCCTGATCGACAGCTCCGCTCTGATCGCCTTCAGCATCTTCTGTTTCGCCTGCGCAGTCTGGCGCATGAAAAACTCCGGCGCGGTCCGTCCGGATCCCGACGTGCCGCGAATCGACCAGCGCATCCTCATCATCATGAGCGTCATTCTTTCCTTGGTCTCGCTCGCGGCGCTATCAGGACTCTGGCTGTTGAGAGTCTGACTGGAAGTGCAATGCCCTTGCCGGAGCGGGCCGCGGCATTTATCTGAACGCAGGCTTCACGGGGAACTGACCGCCATGATCGACGCCGCCGTCAAGGCCATCTCCCAGATCCTGTCACCGCCGATGCGCGCTATCCTGTGGCGCGCCATCGGACTGGCGCTGGTGCTGATCGTCGTGCTCGCCGTCGGACTGCAGCGGTTGCTGAGCTGGCTCGCCGGCTCCGGTGAACTCTGGGCCGAGACTGCGCTCGGGCCGGCCTTCCATACACCGCTCAATATCCTGGCCTGGATCGTCTCGATCGCCGCGGGCTTCGGCATCGTGTTCGGCGCGGTGTTTTTGATGCCGGCGATCACCTCGCTGGTCGCGAGCGTGTTCGTCGACGACGTCGGCGAGATCGTCGAGCGCGAGTATTACCCAGCCGATCATCCAGGCGCGGCGCTGCCCTATGGGGTGGCGGTCATCGAAGGCATCAAGACCGCGCTGCTGACGCTGCTCGTCTATCTGATCGCACTGCCGTTCGTGTTCGTGGCGGGCGTGGGCTTCATTGCGTTCTTCACCGCCACCGCGTGGCTGCTCGGCAAGGAATATTTCGAACTCGCAGCGATGCGGTTCCGATCACCGGCGGACGCCAAGGCGATGCGCCGCGACAACGCCGCCACGGTGTTCATGGCGGGTCTCATCATCGCGGCCTTCGTGGCGATTCCGATCGTCAATCTGGCAACGCCCTTGTTCGGCATGGCCTTCATGGTCCACATGCACAAGCGATTGTCCGGACCGCGACCCGAGCTGATCGCGCCGGAGCGTCGCAGCCGGCTGCCGACAGCTTAGGGTTCGGTCGGATTAATTGACAACGCCGGGGCCGTTCGCTGCGGGGGACAGCCGGGATCGAGCCTTGTTTTCTTCATATTGCGCCGCAATTGATGTAATTTGGTCAAGCCAAATCAACGCCATGCGTCCAAGACGGTGCCAGCCATGATCGCAGTCCGTGAGGAGAATTTCGATGCCGCTTGAGTCCGATGTGATCGTCGATCGCCGCAGGTTGCGCCGCAAGCTCAGCTTCTGGCGCGTGGCGTCGGCACTGATCGCCATCGTCGCGGTTGTCGCTGTCGGGGTCTATGCGACGCCCTCGGGCCGCAAGCTGACCGGCGCGAGCGCGATCGAGCGCGTCAATATCGAAGGCCTGATCCGCAGCGATCAGAACCGCGTCGAGGCGCTGGAACGGTTGGGCAAGTCGAGCGCGCCCGCGGTCATCGTGCACATCAATTCACCGGGCGGCACCACTGCGGGATCCGAACAACTTTATGATGCCTTGATGCGCCTGAAGGCCAAGAAACCGATGGTCGTGGTGGTGGAAGGGCTCTGTGCGTCGGGCGGATATATCGCGGCGCTCGCCTCCGATCACATCGTCGCGCAGCAGACGGCGCTGGTCGGATCGATCGGCGTGCTGTTTCAATTTCCGAATTTCACCGATCTTCTGAAAACCGTCGGCGTCAAGGTCGAGGAAGTGAAGTCGTCGCCGCTGAAAGCGGCCCCGAACGGCTACGAGCCGACCAGTCCGGAGGCGCGGGCCGCGCTCGACGCGCTGGTGAAAGATTCCTACGCCTGGTTCCGCACACTGGTGCAGAATCGGCGCGGCATGGACGACGCGCAACTCGATAAAGTCGCCGATGGCCGTGTTTTCACGGGACGGCAGGCGATCGGGCTCAAGCTGATCGATCAGCTGGGCGATGAGAAAACAGCAATTGCGTGGCTGGTTTCTGCAAAGAACGTCAAGCCAGATCTTCCGGTACGGGATTTCAAATTGTCGCCGCGCTTCGGCGACATGACGTTTCTGCGCACCGCGGCTTCCGTCACCCTCGATGCGCTCGGACTGAGCACTATCGCGCGACAGGTCGAGCAGGCCGGCGTCGTGCGAGCGGTGGATCGGCTGGGTCTGGACGGCGTGCTGGCGTTATGGGAGCCTGCGGTGTCGAACTGAGTTCAAATCGGTGTGTGCAGGCGTTTTTTCACTGCGAGGAACCGGCAACGCCGCGGCGCGGACCTCACGCGGCGGATTTTCAATGCGTCTGAATCGCATTTAGCGTCTTGACAGTTCTGGTCGTTTTCACGGAAATGGGCCTTCCCACGTCACGGGTCCCAGCCTCGATGATCAAATCAGAACTCGTTCAACGCATCGCCGAACACAACCCGCACCTATATCAGCGGGATGTGGAGAACATCGTGAACGCGATTCTTGACGAGATTGTCGCTGCGCTTGCGCGGGGTGATCGCGTCGAGCTGCGTGGCTTCGGTGCGTTTTCAGTCAAACATCGTCCGGCGCGCGCGGGCCGTAATCCGCGCACGGGAGAACATGTCCCGGTCGATCAGAAGAGTGTTCCGTTTTTCAAGACCGGCAAGGAAATGCGCGAGCGGCTCAATCGCGAGAACGCAACGGGCGAAGCGAGCGCATAGGAGCGTTCCGGGGAACGGACCCCATGGAATCGGCCAGCGAGCCTGTCAGCATCAGCGCAGCTCGACGCTGCCGTCGCGAGAGAGAGAATGCGTAAATTCCTGACTGGCCTGATCCTGATTCCGCTCGGTGTTCTTTTCATCGTGCTCGCGTTCGCCAACCGTCATCTGGTGACGGTGACGTTCGACCCCTTCGATGGGGAAGACCCTTCGGCCGGCCTCACGCTGCCGCTGTTCGTCGTCATCATTTCGGTCGCGATTTTCGGTGTCGTAGCCGGGAGTGCCGCGACCTGGTTCCGACAGCGCCGCTGGCGGCACGTAGCACGCCAGTATGAGACGGATGCCCGGCAGGCGCGCCTGGAACTGGCCGATTTGCGGTCCCGTTGGGAGTCGTCTCGCGATATGTCGTCTCGTGATATACAGCGGTTGCCCGACCTGACCACCGGGGCCTGATAGGGATCAGTCCAGCCGCGAAGTGAAGAGGCCGTCTGAACGGCATACTCGCAGGCGAGACAAGTCCGGCGCGACGTTGTAGAACCCAGACCATCGCGCTTTTAGCCCGGGGCTGGCAGCTTCCGCCGGCTGTCCGGTTCGCATCAAATCGTTCGAAACCATGTCCTTGATTGTCAAGATATGCGGCCTGTCCACCCCTACGACGCTCGACGCGGCGCTGGAGGCCGGTGCCGACATGGTGGGCTTCGTGTTTTTCCCGCCATCGCCGCGACATCTTGATCTTGCGCACGCGCGCGAACTCGGCGCGCAAGTGGGAGGCCGTGCGGGCAAGGTCGCGCTGACCGTCGATGCCGATGACGCGACGCTGGCCAACATCGTCGACGCCGTGCGGCCGGATCTGCTGCAATTGCACGGCAAGGAAACCGTGGCCCGCATCCGCGACATCAAGCGGACGTTCGGACTGCCTGTCATGAAAGCGATCGGCGTCGAAACCGCTGCCGATCTCGCGGCGCTGCCCGGCTATGCGGCCGCGGGCGACCGCGTCCTGTTCGATGCGCATCCGCCAAAGGACGCCACGCGTCCCGGCGGACTCGGCGTGCCCTTCGACTGGCGCCTTCTGGAAAATCTGGCTCTCGGAATTCCGTTCATGCTGTCGGGCGGTCTCACCGTAAACAACATCTCGGAAGCGGCGCGGATCACCCGCACCGGCGGCGTTGATGTGTCCTCCGGCGTGGAAAGCGCGCCGGGAGTCAAGGATGTTGAAATGATCCGGGATTTTATCCGAGCCGCGCGCGCCGCAGAGGCCGGTTTGCGCGAAGCTGTCTCGAATGTGGGGTAGCGTCGCAGCATCGCAGCAATCGCCACATCAGGCCACAGCAGGCGTAGACCGCGTAAACGTGTCTGCGTGCCGGGCATCCAAAAATCGAAACGAGCAAGACGTGGATGGCCGGAATAAATCCGGCCACGACGAAGGGTGACAATGAATTCTCTTCCCAATTCCCTCCGCTCCGGTCCCGACGAACGCGGGCACTTCGGCATTTTCGGCGGCCGCTTCGTGGCGGAAACGCTGATGCCGTTGGTCCTCGATCTGGAGAAGGCCTATGCCGATGCCAGGGCCGATGCCGCGTTCCAGCGCGAGATGGCCGGGTTTCGCAAGGACTACATCGGCCGTCCGTCGCCGCTGTATTTCGCGGAGCGTCTGACCGAGCATCTCCGGGGCATCTCCGCGGCCTCCGGCCGCGCGGGCGGCGCGAAGGTTTATCTCAAGCGTGAGGAGCTCAATCACACCGGCTCGCACAAGGTCAACAATGTGCTCGGCCAAATTCTGGTGGCGCGGCGCATGGGCAAGAAGCGCATCATCGCCGAGACCGGCGCCGGCCAGCATGGCGTGGCGACAGCAACGCTGTGCGCGCGCTTCGGCCTCGACTGCGTGGTCTATATGGGCGCGGTCGACGTGGCGCGGCAGGAACCCAACGTCATCCGCATGGAAATGCTGGGCGCCAAGGTGGTCCCGGTGCAGTCCGGCACCCGCACGCTGAAGGACGCGTTGAACGAGGCGTTGCGCGACTGGGTCACCAACGTGCACAACACCTTCTATTGCATCGGCACGGTGGCGGGGCCGCATCCCTATCCCATGATGGTGCGCGACTTCCAGTCTGTGATCGGCGACGAGACCCGGCAGCAGATGCACGAGGCGGAGGGTCGCCTGCCGGATTCGCTGGTCGCCTGCATCGGCGGCGGCTCCAACGCGATGGGGCTGTTCCATCCTTTCCTCGACGATTCATCGGTGGAGATTTTCGGCGTCGAGGCGGCAGGGCACGGCCTCGACAAGCTGCATGCGGCCTCGCTCGCCGGTGGGCGCCCCGGTGTGTTGCACGGCAACCGCACGTATCTCCTGATGAACGACGACGGCCAGATCCAGGACGCGCATTCGATTTCCGCGGGGCTGGACTATCCCGGCATCGGGCCGGAGCATTCATGGCTGCACGAGACCGGCCGCGTGACATATCTTTCCGCGACCGACGAGGAAGCGCTGGCGGCGTTTCAGTTGCTGTCGCGGCTGGAAGGCATTATCCCGGCGCTGGAATCGGCGCATGCGATTGCGCGCGTCATCGATCTCGCATCTGAGCGGCCGAAGGATCATCTGATGGTGGTCAATCTGTCCGGCCGCGGTGACAAGGACGTGCCGCAGGTCGGCGAGATCTTGAAGGGCAGGAAGACGTGACCACCCGCATCGACACACGCTTCGCCGAGTTGCAGAAGCAGGGCCGTTCCGCCTTCGTCACCTTTCTGATGGCCGGTGATCCGGATCCCGCGACCTCGCTTGCCATCATCAAGGCGCTGCCGAAGGCCGGCGCGGATGTCATCGAAATCGGAATGCCCTTTACCGATCCGATGGCCGACGGTCCCGCGATCCGGGCCGCCGGCCTGCGCGCGCTCAAGGCGGGCATGACCCTGACCAAAACGCTGCAGATGATCCGCGACTTCCGACAAGGCGAGAGCGCGACGCCGATTGTGCTGATGGGCTACTACAATCCGATCTACATCTACGGCGTCGAGACATTTCTGACCGACGCGAAGGCCGCCGGCGTCGATGGCCTCATCATCGTCGATCTGCCGCCGGAGGAAGACTCCGAGCTGTGCATCCCGGCGATGAAGGCCGGGCTGAATTTTATTCGGCTGGCGACACCGACCACCGACGACAAGCGGCTGCCGGCAGTGCTCGCGAACACGTCGGGATTTGTCTACTACGTCTCGATCACCGGGATCACCGGCAGTGCGGCGGCGGACTCGGCAGCCGTCGGCGCGGCGGTCGCCCGCATCAAGCGCCACACGCCGCTGCCGGTCTGCGTCGGCTTCGGCATCCGCACCCCGGACGCTGCACGCGGCATCGCCGCGTGCGCCAACGGCGCGGTGGTCGGATCGGCGCTGGTCGATGCGCTTAGCGACAGCCTCGATGCCGAGGGCAAGGCGACGGCCGAAACGGTTAACGCGGTGGCCGATCTCGCGGCGGCGCTGGCCAAGGGCGTACGGTCCGCGAAACAGGCTGCGGAATAATCAGTTTTGACCCTCTCCCCTTGCGGGAGAGGGGGCCGAACTGCATGTATGCAGTTCTGAACTGCCACGCTGGAGGCGGGCGAGGGGTCGCTCCCTCGCCATAATCGCGATAGAAGACCACCCGCCCGGCTCGCATTCGCTTCGCGCAGTGCTTGATGGTGGGACGTTACGGAGCAAAGCATGAACTGGTTGACCAATGTCGTCCGGCCAAAGATTCGCAACATCCTCAAGCGGGAAACGCCGGAGAATCTCTGGATCAAATGTCCGGATACCGGACAGCTCGTGTTCTACAAGGACGTCGAGAGCAACCAGTTCGTCATCCCCGGCTCGAACTATCACATGCGCATGAGCGCGGATGCGCGGCTGAGCTCAGTCTTCGATAACCAGACATGGTACGACGTCGCGTTGCCGGAGGTGCCCGCCGATCCGCTGAAGTTTCGCGACGAACGTAAGTATGTCGACCGCATTAAGGACGCGCGCGCCAAGACCGGGCTCAATGATTCCGTGAAGGTCGGATTCGGCAAACTGGAAAACGCCGGTGTCGTGATCGCGGTGCAGGATTTCGATTTCATGGGCGGCTCGCTTGGCATGGCGGCGGGCGAGGCGATCGTGCGCGGTCTCGAACTCGCGGTCGAGAAGGAGTGCCCCTTCATCGTGTTCGCGGCATCCGGCGGCGCGCGGATGCAGGAAGGTGTGCTGTCGCTGATGCAACTGCCGCGCACCACGGTCGCGGTGCAGATGCTGCGCGAGGCCGGCCAGCCCTACATCGTGGTGCTGACCAATCCGACCACTGGCGGCGTCACGGCGTCCTACGCGATGCTTGGCGACGTCCAGATCGCGGAGCCCGGCGCGCTGATCGGCTTCGCCGGGGCACGCGTCATCGAGCAGACCATCCGCGAAAAACTGCCGGACGGTTTTCAGCGCGCCGAATATCTCAAGGACCACGGCATGGTCGACATGGTGGTGCATCGCCACGAGTTGCGGCCGATGCTGGCGCGGCTGTGCCGGCTGCTGACCAAGGCGCCGGCGTTCGAAACGGCGCCAAAACCGTCATCCGCCTCGGATGCGCCGGCCGAGCCGACGCCCGTCGCGGACGCGGCGGCGGTGTCTGCGCCCCCCGCGTGAGCGCTGCTCTGCCCCAACGGCAGCCGCTTGACGATGTCGTCGCGCGGCTGTCGAAGCTGCATCCGAAAAAGATTGATCTTACGCTCGAGCGGATGTGGCGCATCCTGGAACGGCTCGATCACCCCGAACGCAGGCTGCCGCCGGTCATTCATGTCGCCGGCACCAACGGCAAGGGTTCGACGGTCGCCTACCTGCGCGCGATCCTCGAGGCGGCCGGCTTGAACGTCCACGTTTTTACCTCACCCTTTCTGGTGAGGCTCAACGAATGCGTACGGTTGGCCGGAACGCTGGTCAGCGACGAGGACTTGCGCGACGCGCTGCTTGAATGCGAGCGCGTCAACGGCGGCGAGCCGATCACTCAGTTCGAGATGAAGACCGCGGCGGCCTTTCTGCTGTTCGCGAAAATTCCCGCCGACGTGCTATTGCTGGAGGTTGGCCTCGGTGGCCGGCTTGACAGCACCAACGTGATCGAGACGCCGCTGGCGAGCGTCATCACGCCCGTCGGCATCGATCACATCGAATTTCTCGGCGACTCGCTGATGCAGATTGCCGGCGAGAAGGCCGGCATTATCAAGCGCGGCGTGCCCGTGATTTCTGCGGAGCAGTTGCCGGAGGCGCAGGCCGTGATCGAGCAGCGGGCCAAGCAGATGCGCAGCCCCCTGCACGCGGCCGGCCAGGACTGGCACGTCGATGTGGAGCATGGGCGGCTGGTCTATCAGGATGAGCGCGGCCTGCTCGATCTTGCCGCGCCGCGGCTGTTTGGGCGGCATCAGTTCGACAATGCCGGTCTCGCGATTGCGACGCTGCGGGCGCAGGAGCGGTTCACGATCGACGCCACCGCGTTCGAGCGCGGCGTCACCGGCGCCGAATGGCCGGCGCGGATGCAGCGGCTGACATCGGGTAAGCTGGTGGATCAGGCGCCACGCGACTCCGAGCTCTGGCTGGACGGAGGGCACAATGTCGATGGCGGGCGCGTGGCGGCGGCGGCGCTCGGTGATCTCGAAGAGCGGGTGCCGCGGCCGCTGGTGGTGATAACAGGCATGATGGGCAACAAGGATGCCAAGGGTTTTCTCGCCAACTTCGCCGGGCTGACGCGCCACGTCATCGTCGTGCCGATCCCAAATAGCGAGAACGCGATGCCGCCGGACGTGCTGGCGGATGCGGTGCGCGCGCTCGGCATGCGCGCCGAAACCGCTGATAGCGTCGAGGCCGCGCTGCAATCACTGACGCGACTTACCTATGAAATCCCGCCGCGCATTCTGATCGCGGGATCGCTGTATCTCGCAGGCCACGTGCTGGCGGAGAACGGGACACCGCCAGCGTAGAATTCTGTGCTTGAATTGATACATCTCGGTCGTCATGGCCGGGCTTTTCCCGGCCATCCACGTCTTTCTTCGCTGAAATTCCAAAGACGTGGATGCCCGGCATAAAGCCGGGCATGACGAGAAGCGAAAGTGCGTCCTGACCTCGACGTTCCTCACCCCAACAAAAACGGCCGGCGATAAGCCGGCCGTTTCGTAAATCTCAAAGTAGAAAAGCGATCACACCGTCGCGGTGATCCACTGCTCCAGTTTCTGCTTCGGCGCGGCGCCGACCTGACTCGAGGCCATCTCGCCGTCCTTGAAGATCATCAGGGTGGGAATCGACATCACGCCGTATTTCGAGGCCGTCCTCGGGCTCTCGTCGACGTTCAGCTTCACGATCTTGACCTTGTCGCCCATCGCGCCGGAAATCTCGTCCAGCACCGGCCCGATCATACGGCAGGGGCCGCACCACTCGGCCCAGAAATCAACCACGACCGGGCCAGTCGCCTTGAGCACTTCCGCTTCGAAATTGGCGTCTGAAACCTTGCCAACAGCCATGGAATACCTCGCTATACCGATGAAACCGCGCGCTGCGAAAGAATGCAGCCTGGGACTACGTGTCAACTTAGGAAGGCGGTCTTGCCGGGTCAAGGTTTGTCACATGGAGATGATCGCTGCCAGCCCCGCGTCCAGCGCCGAGGCTGAAATCTCCATCACTTCAAGCGTCTCGGTCCAGAGCAGCGCCGCTCTGACCGGCAATCCCGGGTATAGCCTGGCCAGCACCGCGCGGTAGAGTGCGAGCTGGCGGAGATAGGCCGGCGGCGCGTCGGCGGCGTTGGCGGGTGGGGCGTGGTTGGTCTTGTAGTCGACGATCAGAACCGTCTCCGGCGTTACCACGAGCCGGTCGATCTGGCCGGATACCGCCACCGACTTGCCCCGCGGCGTCATCAGCTGTCCGGCAATCGCCACCTCCGCCCGGCTGCCGTCCGCGAACACCGGCGCAAACCTGATATCGCCGATCAGCGCCAGCACCTGCGTGGCCAAGGCCTCGCGCTCGGTTTCGCTCCAGTCGGCGGCATTGCGCCCGAGATAGGCCAGCGCGGTGTCGCGGCGGCAATCAACGGGCACGTCGGGCAGGGATTGCAGCAGGCGATGCACCAGCGTGCCGCGCAGAAGCGCGCGGCTGCGCGTTTCAGGGGATTCGCTGGCGCGCACGCCGTGACGCGCGCTGTCATCCGTATCCGACGGCCGCAGCGATGGATCGGCAGGCGATTCCGGCGCGGCCACGGCGCGCAGCCACGGCGGCAACACGATCTTTGCGGCGGCGGCCTGCGCTGCAGGACCGGCGCCGGCCGGTTCGGTTTCCCCTGGCCGCGTATAACGTTTGACCGTGCCGGCGGCGGTTTCGATCGCCTGCATCGCAAGGCCGGATTTGCCGAGACCCTTATCGATCAGGTCGTACCATGCGTGCTCGCGCACATCCTTGCGGTTGCCGGGCTTGCAGCCGCCGACGATCAGGCGGTCGGCGGCGCGCGTCATCGCGACGTAAAGCAGGCGGCGATATTCGTGTTCGGTCTCCGCGATCATGGCCGCGCGGGCAGCAACCACCGCTGGCGGATCCTCGGCTTTTTTGCCGGCCCAAACCACGATACGCGGCCCATGCGGGGGGGCATTGCCGCGCGGCATGCGGATCAAGCTCAGACGCTCGGTATCGGCCGGCGACGTTACGGTGTCGGCGAGGAACACGACCGACGCCTCGAGTCCCTTGGCGCCGTGGACCGTCATCACGCGCACCTCGTCGCGCGAAATCTCCATGTCGCGCTTCACTTCCGTGTCGGCTGCGCGCAGCCACGCCATGAAACCCTGCAGCGAGGCCGGTGCCTTCCGCTCATAACTCAGCGCGAGTTCGAGGAATTCATCAAGCGCGTCGTTGGCCTCGTGGCCGAGCCGGCGCAGGATTCGCCGCCGACCGCCATCCCCGCCCAACAGCCACGCAAAGAACGCAAAAGGCGTGTCGCGCGCGGCGCGGCGTTCGCATATCGTCAAGCGCTCGAATGCATCGCGGAATTTGTCGCTGGCCGTCGCGTGACCGGTGAGCGCGTCGCGCAGTGAGCCTTTGCGCTGCCATGACAGCGTGAACAGGTCGTCGTCGTCGAGGCCGAACAGCGGACTCTTCAGCGCCACCGCCAGCGCCAGATCGTCCCACGATAGCAACAGCGCGTCAGCGAGGTTCATCAGATCGATGATCGCGATGTGTTCAGTGAGCTTGAGCCGGTCGGCGCCGGCGACCGGAATGCCGGATTGCTTCAGCGCCTGAATGATGGCGTCGAAGGCGTTGCCGCGCCGCCGCACCAGCACCAGAATGTCGCCGTAGCGGAGCGGGCGCCGGTCACCCAGATGCCCGGTCATGGTGCCCTGCGCAATCAGCGCCTTGACCTCGTTCTGGATGCGCCGGGCCAGCTTTACCTCGGGACTGGTTGCGGACACCGCGTCGAACGGCGCGCGCCAGCCTTCGATTTCCTCGCGCTTGTCGCGCTCCTCCAGACTCCAGAGATCGACGATTCCAGGTGCTGCGTCCGCCAGCGATTCATGCACCGGATATGCACCGACGGCATGGATGCTCGTATAGATCGCGGGATCGCGGAAGACATGATCGACCGACTCGAGAATCGTCTTGCCGGAGCGGAACGAGTAGATGAAATCCTCCTTCCGAAACGGAAGCTTGGCAGCCCTGAATTTTTTCTCCAGCTTGCTTCGCCGTTCGTCGAACTCGCGTGGTGCTGCGCCCTGGAATGAGAAGATCGATTGCTTCTCGTCGCCGACCGCGAACACGGTTCGCCTGACGCCCTCGCGCGCGCCTTCCCCGGTGGTGAAGTCCGCGATGATGCGTTCGACGATGTCCCATTGCTTCGGGCTCGTGTCCTGCGCCTCATCGATCAGCACATGATCGACGCCGCGGTCGAGCTTGTAGTGCACCCAGCCGGGCGAGGTCTGATCCAGCATCTCCAGCGTCTTGTCGATCAGATCGTCATAATCGAGCAGGCCGCGTTCTTGCTTTTCGCGCCGGTAATTCGCAGCGACCGCAGTCGCGATGATAAGCAGGGATTGCGTACGGTCGCGGAGGTTCAGCGCACGGCGGCGTTCGAGCAGCGCGATCACACGCTTGCACTCCCGGTCGAGCAACGCGGCGACATCGGGCCGCGGGTCGCTGATCTTCTTGGTGACGAACGATTTGCGCTGTTGGAAATCCCCGGTCAGGAATACATCGAGATAGTGATCGGCCTGCGCGGCGGCTCCGGTCATGGCATGGGCCTCGCGCAAACGCTTGGCCTGCTCGATATCGGATTTGTTGCCCGTGTCTAGAATCGCGGCGAGCGCCTCCCATTCAGTTCTTGGCAGGTTGGGTCCGTTGACGATCTCGCGCTCGACATCCTCGATCCGATCGGCAGGATCGACGCCGATCGCATTGGCCACATCCCCGATCGCTTGGTCGATGCCGCGATCCTCGGTCCATGCCATGAAATGATCGCGGCTGAGACAGGCCTGGTTGACCACGTCGCGTAGCGTCATGTCGGCCGCCGCGCCCATGGCGTATTGCAGCGCGCGGCCGGCGGGGCTGTCCGGGTTCTGCGAGGCCTCGAGCATGACGCCGAGGCTTGCGCGCTCCATCATCTCGGTCTGGTCGCGCTCATCGAGCACGGTGAAGCGGGCCGGCACCCGCGCTTCGAACGGAAACTGCTGCAGCAGCCGTGTGCAGAGCGCATGGATGGTCTGCACCTTCAGACCGCCAGGCGTTTCCAGCGCCGCGGCGAATAGTTTGCGCGCGCGCCGGCGCGACTCGGCATCGGGCTTTGCGATACCGATATCACGCAGCGCCGCGTTCAGGGCATCATCATCAAGCGTGACCCAGTGCCCGAGCGTCGAGAACACCCGTTCCGACATGTTGGCGGCGGCGGCCTTGGTGAAGGTGATGCAGAGGATGCGCGCGGGTTCGACATTGTTGAGTAGCAGGCGAATCACGCGCTGTACCAGCACATGGGTCTTGCCCGATCCGGCATTGGCCGAGACGAAGGCCGACGTTGCCGGATCGGAGGCGCGCTGCTGGCGCGCGCTGGCGTCGGGATGAACGGGACGTGGCGCCTTCACCATTCCTCGATCCCTAGCCCGCCCGCCGCCGACCATTCCTTGATCCGCGCCAGATCGTCATAGGCGCCGTAGCGCGTCTTCCATATCGGCAGGTCGAGCGACGTGTAGCCCTGCGCCTCGTTCTCGAATTTGTGGATAAGCGTGGTGAGCTCCTGCAATGCGTAATCGGCAGCCTCATCCGGCGTCTGCGTGTCATTCTTGTTCTTGTCGAGATCGACCGGCCGGGGATCGCCGGGCGGATTGTTGCCGCTGAGCCGGACATAGACCAGTTCGCTGACCGACGCGTCAGCCGGGATGCCCTCGAAGCCGCCCCTGCGCAGGATCGCGGATTCCAGCGTGAGTTGCGGTGACAGCCCGAGCCGCACCTGCTTGCTGCTCGGAGGAGCGCCGGTCTTGTAGTCGAGGACGGCGTAAGTGCGGTCGGTACGATGCTCGATGCGGTCGGCGCGGGCTGAGAGGACGAACGTGCGGCCGTCGTCGAGCGGGATCGAAATCCTGCCTTCCACTTCCGCGTCGAGTTTAGCGACATTGATACGCCGATCCGCCTCCCATTCCCCGAACCACGCCGAGATGCGTTTGAAACGCGGCCACCACAGCGCGCGCGCCTCCGGCCGCTCCATCAGCGGTGCGAAATGGGTCTGGCCGATGGCGCGCAACACGTCCGCGGGATTCTCCGGCAAGGCCCCCGGATATTTCTTTGTGAAATCTCCAAGCGAGTCGTGGATCGCCGAGCCGCGATCGGCGGCCGACAGCGGCATGTCGACGGCATCGAGCGGCAACAGCCTCAGAATGTATTTGGCGTAGATGGAGTAGGGATCGCGCAGCCAGTCTTCGATCGCGGTCACCGACAGGCGCGTCGGCCGCGCGGCGCGGGGCGGCTTCGGTTCGGGCTGTGCGATGGGCGCTACCCTGTCGGGCCGGTCGAGCGCCTCGGCGTACTGAACGTATCTCCTGCCGGCCTGCAGCGCGGCCGTCCAGCGTTCCGCGCCCGCGACCGCCTCAAGCCGATGCAGGAATCGCGAGGCCACCGCCGGCGCGCCGCCGGACTTGGCGGCATGACTGAGGATGACATCATCAGCGCCGAGCAGTTGCGCGAAGTCGTGCGCGGAAAGACCGATGCGCCGGTCCGGCAGATCGAGCCCGAGTTCGTGCCGCATCGGGCGACTGAGCCAGGGATCGCTGGGCGGAGCAGGCGGCCAGACACCTTCCACAAGGCCGCCGAGAATGACCCGATCGCATTGGGTGAGACGCGCCTCGAGCGGACCATAGATCCGCAGATGCGCCGCCGCAGCCTGCGGCCGTCGCGCGATACGATCGCCGAACGCGGTCTCGAATACCTCGGGATAATCTGCGGTCTTGACCGTCAGGCCGCTGCGCTCTCCCGCCTCGCGCAAATCGTCGAACGCGGCGGCGAGCGCCAGGCCGTGCTGACCCTCGAAGGCGGCGGGAATGCCTTGATCGTCGCGCGACAACGCCTCGATCGCTTGGCGATGGCGGTTGGCGATGGCAGTGAAGTCAGCTGGAACGGGTGCGCCATCGCCTTCCAGCGGCGCAAGCGCAACCTGCAGGGCCGCGATCAGGGCACGGGCTTCGTCAAGCCGATGCGGCTCCAATGTGGCACGGGGCTCAGTGCGATGTACCGACGAACTCTCGCCGCGATTGAGCTTGTCGAGTTCGCCGCAAAAGCGCGAGAACTCCTCTGCAAGGCCCTTGCTGCCGGGCGGCGGCCGGGTGCCGCGCAGGATCGCCAGCTCCAGCGTCGCGACCGCGCGCGACCAGCCGCCCGCAGCACGTCCGAGCCGGCACGGCGGATGCTTCAGCAAGGCCAGCAGGGCCGGTGGTTCCAGGCCATTGCAGGCCGCGTCCGCGACGAGCCGCGCGAAGATTCCCACAGGCGTATCCATCAGCGCGTCGCCGCCCGAATCGTCGAAGGCGAGATTCCAGCGGCCGAGCGCGGCCATCACCCGCCGCGCCAGCGCGCGGTCGGGCGTCACCAGCGCCGCCGTCTTGTCGCGCTCACGCGCTTCGCGCATGGCGGTCGCAATCGCAAGCGCTTCCATCTCGGGATTGGCGGCGGCGATCACGGCGAGGTTCGCCATGCCAGCGGAGACCTTCTCCGCGACCTCGGGCTCGGCCAACCGCGTGTGCCACTCCGCCGTCGCCTCGGACGGCCGCATCGCCTCCGACGTCAGTACCTCGCGCCCGTTGGGGGCGCGCGCGCCGAGCATTTCGACATCGCGACGCGCGATGCCGAACCGCTTGAGTAGCCCGTGCAGCGCGAACTGCGGATGGTTGGCAGCGGGCGACGACGTGAATGCGCCACTCGCCTTGTCTCGGATTCCGCCGATCAGTTGCCACGCCTCCTCGTCGAGGTCGGTGTCGAGTCCCGGCAGTACGACGGCGCCCTGCGGCAGTTTTGCGATGACATGCAGCAGTTTTGCGGTCGCCGGCATCGAACCCGTGGACCCGGCCGCGATCACCGGCACGGCATGATGGGTTGCGAGGCGCGCGGCTTCAGCCTCGATCAGACGGTCGCGCCGCACCGCCGGCTCGATTCGGCCGGCTTCCTCAAGATGAGCCGGCCAGTAATCCCGTGCGATTTTCAGAAAATCGAGCGTGAGCTGCCAGTATTTGTCGAGCGCGTCGGGCACCAGCCCGTCGAGTGCGCGCCAGTCGACGCCGCGCGTGGCCATGTCGTCCATCAGCCGCGCGAGGTCATCGGCAAGCGCCAGCGTCGAGGAGGGGCCACCGAGAACGAGCGGGGCCTGCGCCGGATCGCCGGGCCTCAGTTGCTTCGCCCATGCTTCGATGAGTTGCGCGAGCGCAAGGCGGCGCGCCAGCCCGTCGAGCGCGGGAGGCAGTTGGAGCGTCTCCGCCGAAGGGAAGGCCGCCTGCGCGAAGGCCAGTTCATCCTCGTCGATGTCGCCGAGCGCGACGATGCGCGGCAGGATCACGGCATCGACATTCAGCACATCGAGGAAAACTTCGCGCGCCATGCGGCCTGCGCGGCGGGTCGGCAGATAAAGCGTGGCCGCGGCAAGCCGTTCGGGCTGCGCGCGCGGATGAAACCCATCGATCAGCGCGCCATCGACAAGCGCGGTGATGACAGTGCGCAGAAACGGTGACGATGCGGGGATATTGCGGACGCGCATGGAAGACCCTGATTCGAGATCAGGCATATCATGACACGAGCAGGGGATGGACAGCGATCGGCTGCAAGGCATCCGCTGGGAGACAGATGTCAGACGATGCTGACGAGGACCGCTTTCTCGGCGGCCTGGATGGCGTCGGCCGTTCCGACATGCATCCAGACGCCGTCGAGCCGCAGCCCGAACAGGCGTTCCCGTTCGTTGGCGAGATCGAAAATTTTCGTCAGCGAAAACTCGCCCGCAGGCGCGCCGGCGAACAGCGCGGGCGACATGATGGCGACGCCGGCATAGACGAACGGCACGACCTCGTTCTCCTTCCGCTTGCGCAAGGCGCCGTCGGGGAGCATCGCGTAGTCGCCGTTGCCGCCATAGCCGATGCTGTTCGCCGTCGGTGCCATCAGCAGCAGGATGTCCATGCGCGAGGGGTCGAAAGCTTCAGCCATTCGTGTCAGGTTGGGACGCGTACCGTCGATCCACATGGTATCGGCATTGAGATGGAAGAACGGCGCGTCGCCGAGCAGCGGCAGCGCCTTCACCACGGCACCGCCGGTGCCCAGGACTTCGTCGCGTTCATCGGAGATGATGACGCGGGGATGGCTACGCTGCGCTACGTGATCGATGATCTGATCCGGCAGATAGTGCACGTTGACGACAGCCTGGCCGACGCCAGCGTCCGCGAGCTTGTCGAGCACGTGATCGAGCAGCGGCTTGCCCGCCACGGGGACCATGGGCTTGGGCATCCGTTCCGTCAGCGGCCGCATACGCAGGCCAAGGCCTGCGGCGAGCACCATGGCTTTGGTCGGGGTGACGGGCATTCGTAAGGGTCCGGCGCTTCCTGTTCGATTCAGCGGGATTGTATCACGACGACGGGCGAATCGCATGGATCGCTCCGGCGATAGCCACCCGGCATGTCGAATGCATGACACGGAATGTCGAGCCGGATCTGGCTGTTCGGATCAGGCGTCCGTGGCAGCGCCGTCGCGCCGGCCGATCTTTTTCTTCTTGTCGCCCTGCTTCAGGAAATTGACGCCGATCTGGTCGCCGTTGACCCAGGCCAGTTCACAGCGGCGATAGGCGAGGCCGGTCGATGACAACAGCAGGAAAAATTCTTTCAGATGGAGGCCTTCAACGGAACCTTCGACGGTCAGCTTGGCGCCAGTCTCCGAAACATCCTCCATGGTGCAGCCGCGGCGCCAGGTGCCGTCAATGCCCATCATGTGCGCGCCGAATCCGCGCTCGAAGGTGACGCGTTCGCCCTTGCGCCGTTCCGCACCCATGGCTCGCTCCCGTCGTCGAGGAACCGCACCGCCGTGCGGCTTAGAGTCGCGGAGGTTAGAACACGACCGCTAACAAGCCGTAAAGCGAATGATGTCAAGCCGCCGGAGGCGGAACGTGAGCCTGATACCATGCGCGGACCGCGGACAATGCGGGGTGGGCCAGCGAGCGGTTGAGATAGGTCCAGATCCGGGGCTGATGGCGCAGGTAATGCGGTTTGCCGTCGCGCCGGTTGAGCCGCGCGAACGTCCCGAGCAGCCGCGTGTTACGCTGCGCCGACATGATGGCGTAAAGCTCGGCGAAGCCTGCGGGGTCGAATGGTTCGCCGGATCCCAGCCGCGCTTTCATATAACGGGTCAGCATGGCGAGTTCGAGCGATTCCGGTACGTCCACCCGCGCATCCTGCAGCAACGAGACAAGATCGTAGGTAGCGGGACCCAGCACGGTGTCCTGAAAGTCGATGACGCCGACCTTTCCGGTATCGAGCCGCTGCTCTAGCCAGATCAGGTTGGGCGAATGAAAATCGCGCAACACCCACGTCCTGGGCGCTGCCGCGGGCTTCGCCAGCAACGTGCGCCACATCGCTCTGAATTCTGCGCGCAGATCGTCGTTCGTCTCAATGCCACGATCCGGCAGATACCACTCCAGCATCAGGCCGACCTCGACCAGCAGCGCCTCGGTATCGAACACCGGGATGGGGTAGGTGATGTGCGGCGCGAGCGGCAGCGTATCCGGCAGCGTCCGGCAATGCAGCGCGGCAAGCATGTCGGTGGCGGCCTGATAGCGTTCGGCGATCAGGGCCGGCGGCGTGCCTTCGACGAAGCCCGCGCTGCCAAAATCCTCGGTGATGAGGAATCCCGACTCCAGATCGGCATGATGGATCGCAGGCGCGGAAAAGCCGTGGTCGCGCAAGCCGCGCGCGACAGCGACGAAGGGTTTGACATCCTCGGCGAGGTGGACAGCCGCGCTGTAGGACTTGCCGTCGTAGATCGCAGGCCCGTCGGGTCGCTTCGGCGCGTTCATTAGAATGAAGCTGCCGTCGCTGCGGATCAGCCGGGCGTAGGAGCGCGTCGAGGCGTCGCCGGCCATGCGCTGCCGCCTGGCGTCGAGATATCCGGCGTCGTCGAGAAACTGCCGCAGCGCCGCAAGGCGTGCGACCTGAACCTCCGCCTTGCCGTAGCCGGTGATTTCCGCGGCGCGCGCCGCCGATCCAAGTGCCGGACGGTGGCTGATGGCAATGTCGATGCGGTCGGCGGGCAATGCGTCGGGCGCGCGCTCCGGCCACTCGATCAGAGCCACCGTGCCCTCGGACAGCGGCGCAAGGCCGATCTCCTCGAGCTCGCCGGGGTCATTGACACGATAGAGGTCGGCGTGGAGCAGCGGATAGGACGGCAGATCGTAATGCTGCACCAGCGTGAATGTGGGGCTCGGCACTTCGACCGTGTCGTCGCCGGCCAGGTACCGGATCATGGCGCGGGCGGCCGTGGTCTTGCCCGCACCGAGATCACCCGACAGCGTGATGACGTCGCCGGGACCGATCAGGAGCGCGAGGTCGGCCATCAGATGCGCGGTCGCTGTCTCGTTGGCGAGCGCGGTTGCGAATGTCGACGGCTTGGTCATTCCGCGGCGTTGCGATGCGCGGTCTGGTCGAGCGGGAAGTCGCAGACCACCCTGGTGCCACGCTTGACCGTCGGATCGAAGTGTACGCGCCCGCCGTGGAGTTCCACAAACGAGCGCACCAGCGACAGGCCGAGGCCCGCGCCGCGATGCCGCGACCCGTTGGCGTGGCTCTCGAACCAGTCGAACACCTTGTCCTTGACATCAGGCGGAATGCCGGGTCCGTCGTCGGTGACGGCAAAGCTGACGCTGTGCTCGGTGCGCCAAGCGCTCACCGCGATTACGGCATCCGGCGGCGAGAAGCCGGCGGCGTTGGCAAGCAGATTATAGAGAATCTGGACAATGCGGCGCTCGTCGCCGATGAAGTTGCCGATGTCCGGAGCGACATCGATCTTCAGAACGATGCGCTCGCGGGTCAGGCGGTCCTGAATGCCCTCCGCCGCCGCCTCGATGGTCTTGCGGATATCCACCGGCCCGAGTTCAAGCGTCATGGCGCCGGCGTCGATGGTGGCGAGATCGAGGATATTGTTGATGATCGCCAGCAGCGCGTTGGTCGAGGCGGTGATGTAGCCGAGATATTCCGCCTGCTTCGGCATCAGCGGTCCGGTGACGGGATCGCTGAGGAAATGCGAGAAGCCGATGATCGTGGTCAGCGGCGAGCGCAGTTCGTAGGACACGTGGTGGACGAAGTCGACCTTCATCTGGTCGGCGGCTTCGAGCGCCTCGTTGCGTTCGCGCAGGGCCCGCTCGACATTTTCGGTATCGGTGATGTCCTGGAACGTCAGCATGGTGGCGCCGTCGGGCAGCGGCATGGTCATGCAGTCGAGCACGCTACCGTCCTTGCGCTCGAGCTTCAGCGGCACCGCTACGCGGT
>JBDTCP010000020.1:0-4618 GCA_039923555.1 Nitrobacter sp. | reverse complement strand
TTCGACGATCTGCGCAAGGCGTACGGCGAACAGATCAACGGCCTGCTCGACGGCGGCGCCGACCTGCTGCTGGTGGAAACCATCTTCGACACACTGAACGCCAAGGCGGCGCTCTACGCCATTTCCGAAATCTGCGAAGCGCGTGGCATCGACGTGCCCGTGATGATCTCCGGCACCATCACCGACAAATCCGGACGTCTGTTGTCGGGACAATTGCCCGAAGCGTTCTGGAATTCGATCTGCCACGCCAAGCCGATCAGCGTCGGCTTCAACTGCGCGCTCGGCGCCGAAGACATGCGCGCGCATATCGCCGATATCGGCCGGGTCTCCGATACACTGGTCTGCGCCTATCCCAACGCCGGCCTACCCAACGAATTCGGTCAGTACGACGAAAGCCCCGAATTTATGGCGGGGCTGGTCGGCGAATTCGCAGCCAGCGGTCTCGTCAACATCGTCGGCGGCTGCTGCGGCACCACGCCGGACCACATTTCAGCGATCGCCGCCGCCGTCGCAACGCACACGCCGCGCGTCGTACCGACGATCGAGCCGCGGCTGCGGCTGTCCGGACTCGAGCCGTTCACGCTCACATCAGACATTCCGTTCGTCAACGTCGGCGAGCGCACCAATGTCACGGGCTCGGCGCGCTTCCGCAAGTTGATCAAGGCCGGCGACTACGCCGCCGCGCTGCAGGTCGCCCGCGACCAGGTCGAGAACGGCGCGCAGATCATCGACGTCAACATGGACGAGGGCCTGCTGGACTCCGAAGCGGCGATGGTGACGTTCCTCCACCTTGTCGCCTCCGAACCCGATATCGCCCGCGTCCCTGTCATGGTGGACTCCTCGAAATTCACCGTGATCGAAGCCGGACTGAAATGCATTCAGGGCAAGCCGGTGGTGAATTCGATCTCCATGAAGGAGGGCGAGGAGAAGTTCATCCATGAGGCGACGATCGCGCGGCGTCACGGCGCGGCCGTGGTGGTGATGGCGTTCGACGAGGTCGGGCAGGCCGATACGTTCGCGCGCAAGACGGAAATCTGCAAGCGCGCCTACGATCTCCTGGTCGATCGCCTCGATTTCCCGCCGGAAGACATCATTTTCGATCCGAACATCTTTGCGATCGCCACCGGTCTCGAGGAACACAACAACTACGGCGTCGACTTCATCGAGGCGACGCGCTGGATTCGCCAGAATCTGCCGCACGCGCATATTTCCGGTGGCGTCTCCAATCTGTCGTTCTCGTTCCGCGGCAACGAACCGGTGCGCGAGGCGATGCACGCGGTGTTCCTGTATCATGCCATCAAGGCCGGCGTGGACATGGGCATCGTCAACGCCGGACAGATGATCGTCTATGACGACATCGATCCCGAGCTGCGCCAGACCTGTGAAGACGTAATTCTGAACCGCGATCCCGGCGCGCCGGAACGGCTCCTGCAACTGGCCGAGAAATTCCGCGGCGCGGGCAAGGAAGTCAAAGAGAAGGATCTCACCTGGCGCGAATGGCCGGTGGAGAAGCGGCTAAGCCACGCGCTGGTCAACGGCATCACCGAATTTATCGAAGAAGATACCGAAGCCGCGCGCCTGACGGTCGAGCGCCCGCTCAACGTCATCGAAGGCCCGCTGATGGCCGGCATGAACATCGTCGGAGATCTGTTCGGCGACGGCAAGATGTTCCTGCCGCAGGTGGTGAAATCCGCGCGCGTCATGAAGCAAGCGGTCGCTTACCTGATGCCGTTCATGGAGGAAGAAAAGAGGCGCAACAAGGCCGCCGGCATCAATGCGGGCGAACGGCAGTCGGCCGGCAAGATCGTGATGGCGACCGTCAAGGGCGACGTGCACGACATCGGCAAGAACATCGTCGGCATCGTGCTCCAGTGCAACAACTACGAGGTGATCGACCTCGGCGTGATGGTGCCGGCGGCGAAGATCATAGAGACCGCCAGAACCGAGGGCGCCGACATCATCGGTCTGTCCGGCCTGATCACGCCGTCGCTGGACGAGATGGCATTCGTCGCTTCGGAGCTGGAACGTCAGGAATTCGACATTCCGCTGATGATCGGCGGCGCCACCACCAGCCGCGTCCATACCGCGGTGAAGATCGAGCCGCGCTATCGGCGCGGTCCGGTGGTACATGTCAATGACGCGAGCCGCGCCGTCGGCGTCGCTTCGTCGCTGCTTTCGACGGAGAGGCGCGCCGGCTTCGTTCGCGACCTCCGCGCCGAGTACACCAAGATTTCTGACGCTCATTTCCGGGCCCAGCAGAACAAGAAGCGGCTGTCGCTCGAAGCTGCGCGAGCCAACGCCCTCAAGGTCGACTGGGCCGCCACGACACCGAAGAAGCCGTCCTTTCTCGGCGCCCGCAATTTCAGCAACTATTCGCTGGCCGAACTCGCCGAATACATCGACTGGACGCCCTTCTTCCAGGCCTGGGAATTGTCCGGACGTTTTCCCGCGATTCTGAAGGACCCGAAGGTCGGCGAGGTCGCGCAGTCGCTCTATGACGACGCGCGCAAGATGCTGGACAGGATCATCGCCGAGAACTGGTTCACCGCCAACGCCACCATCGGTTTCTGGCCGGCCAACGCGGTTGGCGACGACATCGCGCTGTATAGCGATGAATCGCGCACCACACCCATCGCGACGCTCCATACGCTGCGCCAGCAGCTCGAGAAGCGCGAGGGCCGCCACAATCTCGCGCTGTCCGATTTCATCGCGCCTCAAGGCAGCGGCGTGCCGGATTACATCGGCACGTTCGTGGTCACGGCGGGAATCGGCGAAGAGACCATCACCATGCGATTCAAAAAGGCCAACGACGACTACTCGTCGATTCTGGTCAAGGCGCTGGCCGACCGTCTCGCCGAAGCGTTTGCCGAGCGGATGCATGAACGCGTGCGCAAGGAGTTTTGGGGTTTCGCTCCAGATGAGAACCTCACCCCCGAAGAGCTGATTCTGGAGAAGTATCGGGGCATTCGCCCAGCGCCGGGCTATCCGGCCCAGCCCGACCACACCGAAAAGACGACGATCTTCAAGCTGCTCGACGCCGAACAGAATGCCGGGGTGACTCTCACCGAAAGCCTCGCGATGTGGCCGGGGTCATCGGTCTCCGGTATTTACTACAGCCACCCCGAGAGCGAATATTTCGGCGTCGGCAAGGTCGAACGTGATCAGATGGAAGACTACGCGGCACGCAAGAACACAACTCTCACCGAGGTCGAGCGTTGGCTGGCTCCGATACTGAACTATATCCCGTCCGCCAACTCCAACCCGCCGCCGAAGGCGGCCGAAGCCGAAGCCGACATGTCGTCACATCCGGCTGGATGCACCTGCGCGTTCCACCTGCAATCTCGCAAAAAGGCTGCCCGAGCGAGTTAAGCCATGGTTACATCAGACATCGCCAATGCCCTGCTGCAGTCGACCGCCGACGCCGTGATTGTCACTAACCTTGACGGCGCGATCACGGTCTGGAATGCCGGCGCTGTCCGGATATTCGGCCATACCGTCAGCGAGGCGACCGACCGCTCGCTCGATCTCATTATTCCGGAAAACCAGCGCGCCCGACACTGGGCTGGTTTCCGCGAGGTGATGCGGACCGGACAGAGCCGCTACAGCGACGGCGACATTCTCGCCGTTCCCGCGCTTCACAAGGATGGCCGGCGCATTTCGCTCGAATTCACCATCGCTCCGGTAAAGGACGCTGCCGGCCGCATCACCGGCTTAGTGTCGGTGCTGCGCGACGTCACCGCCCGTTTCGACGAAATCCGCGAACTGCGCCGCAAGGCCGCTGCCGTCCCGCAGACCTGAGCGATTCTCCACCTGCGCTGTCGAAGGCGGGTGGAAACTTACCCTATCCCTCGTCGCTCGCCAGCACACCGCGCACCGCCGCCGCCCAGCCCTTGAGCTTGCGCGCGCGAGTGGCTGCGCTCATGGCTGGCTTGAACCGTCGCTCGAGCCGCCAGTTGTCCGCGAATTTCGACGGCTCCGGATAGACGCCGGCGGAGAGTCCTGCGAGATACGCTGCGCCGAGCGCGGTGGTCTCCTGGATGACGGGCCGATCGACCGGCGCATCCAACAGGTCCGCAAGGCGCTGCAGGGTCCAGCTAGAGGCCGTCATGCCGCCATCGACGCGCAGCACAGTGTGCGCGGCGTTGGCTTCCGGCCAGTCGGCGCGCATCGCCGCCCACAGGTCGAAGGTCTGGTAGCAGACGCTTTCCAGCGCGGCGTGCGCAAGCTCCGCTGGACCCGTGTTGCGCGTCAGCCCGAACAGCGCGCCGCGCACATTAGGATTCCAGTATGGTGCGCCCATGCCGACGAAGGCCGGTACCAGATAGACCGACTGCGTGGAGTCGGACTTGTCGGCCAGCGGCCCGGTCTCTGAGGCCTGCTTGATGAGGCCGAGCCCGTCCCGCAGCCACTGCACCGCGCTTCCCGCGACGAAGATCGATCCCTCCAGCGCGTAGGTGCGCTTGCCGTTCAACTGATAGGCAATGGTCGTGAGCAACTTGTTCTTCGAGGCGACCGGCGTCGCGCCGGTGTTGAGCAGCGCAAAACAGCCGGTGCCGTAAGTCGACTTGATCATGCCGGGTGCAAAGCACGCCTGCCCCACCACGGCGGCCTGCTGGTC
>JBDTCP010000019.1:0-3521 GCA_039923555.1 Nitrobacter sp. | reverse complement strand
AAGCCCTGCGAGATGCTGATCTCGGGCGCTTCAACCGACGTTGCTCCGCTGTGTTGCGCGATTTGGAAATAGATGGGTCTGCGCTTGACTCATCCAGAACAAAAAGAGAACATTAGTTTCCTGCACCGCACTCGATTCTCTGCCGGAGACCCCGTCATGTCCGACTCGAAGCCGCTTGCCGACAACAGCCGCTATGAAAAGGCCTGCGATCAGGCGATCGCGATGTGCGACGGCAACCTGCGCAGCACCATCAAGGCACTGATCATGGCCAACGAATATCTGGAAGCCGAATTGCAGGACATGCAGGAAGCGATGTCGGCAGCGCTCGAACGGTTGTCGCGGGTGAAGGACAGCGCGGCCTGAGCGCCCCGCTGACGCGGCCGCATCTCAGCCGTCTCGCCGCTGCGCTTTCCGGATGTACATCGCGCTATCGGCCTGCTCCAGCGCCGTGCCCACGTCGGCATGCGGTCCGAGGATGGCGACGCCGGCCGATGCGCCGGCCGTGATCGTCCGTCCACGGAAAGTGAAGGTCAGCCGGTCGATGGTCTCTTCGAGCACCATCGCTTTGGCCCTGGCGTCGGTCTCGCTGAGATTCCACAAGAGGGCGCGAATTCATCGCCGCCGAGCCGCCCGATCAGGTCGGAGGATCGCACGTGCCGCGACAGCGCCGCGACCACGGCCTTCAGCACCGTGTCTCCCGCCGCATGACCGAAGGCGTCATTGATCGGCTTCAGGCGATCGACGTCGAGCACGATGAGCGCTCCGCTCGCGTGATAGCGCCGGATATAGGCAATCGAGCGATGCAGTTCGCGTTCGAAGCCGCGGCGATTGAGGACGCCGAGCAGAAAATCGGTATCGGCGGAGGCCTCAAGATCTGCGATTCGCGCCTGCGCCGCCGCAAGCTGAGATTTCAGGCGGCGAAGGGTGGCTCGGGTTTCGGCCGCAGCGTCATTCCCGTTCGCCTTGCGCTTCGGGGCGAGCATGGTCAGGCGCGCCGCTGGCGTACTGGCTTGCCGCGCGGCAGGCACCGCTTTGCGTTTCACCACCGTGGAAGAGGACGCTTTGGGTGTCTTTTTCATCGCCACAAGGCTTGCCGCCGTTCACCAAGAAAGGATAGTCCATTCCAGACTGCTTGCCTCGTCAAGACGCCCTCCTATAATCCAGGCTATGTTTCTGGATTCCCGAAAGAATTACTAAATGACAGCCGCCGTCGCCATCATCATGGGAAGCCAGTCGGACTGGGAGACCATGCGTCACGCCGCGGAAACGCTGGCCGCGCTTGGCGTTACCTGCGAAAAACGAATCGTTTCCGCGCACCGGACACCCGACCGATTGTTCACCTTCGCCAAGGGCGCCAAGGCTGAGGGCTTCAAGGTCATCATCGCGGGCGCGGGCGGCGCCGCGCACCTGCCCGGTATGACGGCATCGCTGACCGAACTCCCGGTGCTTGGTGTCCCCATCGAATCGAAGGCGCTTGCCGGGGTCGACTCGCTTTATTCAATCGTGCAGATGCCGGCCGGCATTCCGGTGGGAACGCTTGCCATCGGCAAGCCCGGCGCCATCAACGCGGCGCTCCTGGCGGCAAGCGTGCTCGCGCTCAATGACCCGGCACTCGCCGGCCGCCTCGCCGCATGGCGCAAGCAACAGACAGATGCGGTAGGCGAGCGTCCGGAGGGATCGGCGTGAGCGGTTCTCAGCGGGTGACGCTCAAGCCGGGCGACACCATCGGAATTCTCGGCGGCGGACAGCTCGGCCGGATGCTGGCATTGGCGGCGGCGCGCCTCGGGCTACGTTGCCAGGTGTTCTCGCCGGACCCCGATTCGCCGGCGTTCGACGTCGTGCAGAATGCCACCTGCGCCGAATATGCCGACGTCGAGGCACTGGAGCTGTTCGCATCCGACGCCGATGTCATTACCTACGAATTCGAGAACATCCCGGCCGCAACCGCAATGATCGTCGCTGCGCGCCGTCCTGTGCTGCCGAACCATCACATTCTGGAAACGGTACAGGACCGGCTGGTTGAAAAGGATTTCGTCAGCGGACTCGGTATCGGCACCGCCGCATATGTCGACGTGGCGTCGGCGCAAGCGTTGTGCGAGGCGATCAAAATCATCGGCCTGCCGGCGGTGATCAAGACCCGTCGCTTCGGCTACGACGGCAAAGGTCAGGCCATCATTCGCGAGGGCGACGATCTCGATGCAATCTGGGACGACCTCGGCACCAAATCGGCGATCCTCGAGGCCTTCGTGCCGTTCGAACGCGAGATTTCCGTGATCGCCGCGCGCGGTGTCGATGGCAGCGTCGAATGCTTCGACGTAACCGAGAACGAGCATTGCGATCATATCCTGAAGTATTCGCGCGTACCTGCCGCGATTCCCGATGCGCTTGCCGCGCAGGCTTGCGGCATGGCGGAAAAGATAGCGACCGCGCTTGATTATATCGGCGTGCTGGCTGTGGAGATGTTTGTGGTGCCCAGCGCCGGCGGGCCGATGCTGCTCGTCAACGAGATCGCGCCGCGGGTCCACAACTCCGGGCACTGGACGCTCGACGGCGCCTCGGTCTCGCAATTCGAGCAGCACATCCGCGCGGTCGCCGGCTGGGCACTCGGCAAACCGGTCCGGCAAGGTAGCGCCGTCATGACAAACCTGATCGGCGACGACATCCTCGACTACCGGAAATGGCTCGCCGTGCCTGGCGCCGCTGTGCATCTCTACGGCAAGGGCGCCCCGCGCCCCGGCCGCAAGATGGGTCATGTGACAGAGGTCAAGGGCGGCGGCTGAGGCCGGTCCTGTGCGTGCGGCGGCTCTCTATCGTCCCGCAATGATGCCTTCCGGCTCATCGCTGAGCCAGCGGTAGACAACCCCGCCGATGACGCCGCCGATCAGTGGCGCTACCCAGAACAGCCAGAGTTGTTGCAGGGCCCAGCCGCCGACGAAAAGCGCGGGACCGGTACTGCGCGCCGGATTCACCGACGTGTTGGTGACGGGAATGCTGACGAGGTGAATCATCACCAGCGCGAGTCCGATCGCGAGCGGTGCGAACCCAGCCGGGGCCTTGCCGTGGGTCGATCCCATGATGACGAACAGGAACATCGCCGTCATCGTCACTTCGGTGATGAAGCCGACTACGAGGGTATAGTGACCGGGCGAGTGCTCACCGTAGCCATTCGACGCGAAGCCCTTGGCGACATCGAAGCCCGGAGCCCCACTGGCGATCACGTAAAGCAGCGCCGCCGCCGCGACCGCGCCGACCACTTGGGCAATGATATACGGGACGACCTGCCCTGCCGGAAATCGGCCGCCTGCGGTCAGACCCACCGTGATCGCCGGGTTGAGATGGCAACCTGAAATGTGCCCGATCGCGTAGGCCATGGTGACGACGCTGAGACCAAAGGTAAAAGCGACGCCCAGCAGCCCGATGCCGACCTGCGGAAAAGCCGCGGCGATGACCGCGCTGCCGCAGCCCATAAACGTCAGCCAGAAGGTGCCGATCAGTTCGGCCGCGTATTTCCTGATATCCAT
>JBDTCP010000018.1:0-15831 GCA_039923555.1 Nitrobacter sp. | reverse complement strand
TTCTGCTGGCCGGCTGTTTGGGCCTGATCGGCGCCGCGGCGTCTGCGGAAGACGATTTCACCGCCTCGTTTCGCCTTCGCGGCGGTTTCGATTCCAATCCGCAATTCTCGACGGGGCAGGGCGCGGGCGGCAGCGCGTTCATCGCCACCGACACGGCGTTGGCGGCGGGAATGAAAGCCGACGGCTACACGCTGGGTGTCGCGGCGGAAGCCAACGCGACTCACTATGCGGAGCCGCTGTTGACGCCCGCTCTCGGCGGCAAGGTGATCCTGCGCGGCTCGATCGGCGACGAGGATCTGAAACTGGATTTCACATCGACCATCGCCGACACCAGCACCTACAATTTGCGCTCGACCGATCTGATCCAGACGGCCAGGGCCGAAGCCCGAAACGGGCCGATCAAGCTCTTCGCGACCGCGGAGGGAGGCTGGTCGAGCTTGAATCAGAACAACGCGATCTTTCAGGATTTTCTTCCCGATCCGCAGCAATATTTGCGCGGCACGCTGATTCCCGGCGTCAGTCTCGTCCGCGGCAAGTCTGAATTCGGGACATCCGTGAACCTGTCGGTGCGGCACTATCTGCGGGAATTCGATGTGTTCGGCTATCGCCGCGACAACGAGAGGGTGCAGCCGTTTCTGTTCGCCAAATATGGGGACGACGTCCTCACGGCGTTTGTCTCGGTTTCGCAATTGTACGGGACATGGCACGATCCGGATTCACAAATGTCAATCGCACGCTGTTCGATGCAAGTTTAACCTGGCGCGCAGCGCCTTTTCAAGTTGATCTGAGGGCATGGCGTCGCGCGGGCGAAACCACGTTTCCGATCTCGCCGATCACCATCGACACCGCCTATTCCGCGAAGATCTCGTGGAACGCGGAGCCGAAGGTGACGCTGGCGGCTTCGGTCGGCTATGCGGCGTCCGGCTATCTGGATTCGCCGTTCCGCGCGCAGACGCTGACTTGCGGCGTCGGCGCGACCCGCGAGATCGGCGACGACGTGACGCTCGGCATCGATATAGCCTATGCAAAGGGCTCGCTGATCTCGGGCGATGATGCGAATGCGTTGGTGGTCACGTCGTCGATCACAAAGCGCTTTTCCGCCAAGCCATCGGAATTGGAAAAGAACGCCGGCGTGTGACGTCGAGTACGGACGGGGTTGCCCCCGTCCGCGCGCCATCGACTTAATGGCAGCCGCATCCGCCGCCGAGCAGGCCGCCTAGTACGTTGCCGCGGCCGAGCACCGCGGCGAGCACGCCGCCCTTGCCGGTGGTGACGGCGGTGTTGACGACGAGCGCGCCGCGCCCATCGAGCAGCCCGATCACGCCGCCGCGGCCGGTCAGGACGTTCGCTCCGATACCGATGCCCTGGCCTTTTGCGAAAGCCGGCGCCCCGACGAAGGCGGTTGCGATGACCGCGAGAACGAGAATCTTCTTCATGACGTTTCTCCACTGTTTTGAGTGCGCGATGGCGCGCACCGGGAGACCATCGGCCGGTCAAATCCTCGTCTCAAGCTATACTCACAACTAACCTTAAATAACGGAGTTATTTCAAGTATATATGCGCATCTATACTGAAATATATACCTCGTTCCATGAGTAAAAAGCCTGCGTGCCGCGAACGCGGTCCCTTAGCGCGAGAAAATTTCTACCGCGCAAATTTATCCTTCCATGCGGGCAATGCGCCGGGGAACGGGAGTGCTGTGGCCTCATAGACGGCGCGTGCAATCGCGCGAGCAACCGTGTTGGCTGCGACCATGCCGAGTTCGGTGAGACCAACGAGCGGATCAATCGGCGTCTCACCGGTGGCGGCGGCGAACACGACATCGCCATCGAGCGGTGCATGCACCGGATAGATCGCGCGTGCGAAACCGGTTTGCGCGATGATCGCCAGGCGTTTGGCTTGCGGTTTGGTGAGCACGGCGTCGGTCACGACGACGGCAAGCGTGGTATTTTCGGCGGCGGTTGCCGCCGGGCCGTTCTTCAATCGCATCGTTAGCATGTCCGGTGCGAACGACGGCGGCAGTCCGCGGCCGCCGTATTCGCTACCGGATTCAAACGGTGCCGCCCAGAACCATGGGCCATCGCCGACTGTCACGCTGCCCATCGCATTGACCACCCCAAGCGCGGCGACCCTCACTCCTTCAGGCGTCATCGCAGAGGCGGACCCGAGACCGCCTTTCAGGTTGGCGGTGGTGGCGCCGAGTCCGGCGCCGGCGCTGCCGAGCGCGAAATCATTGCCGGCGGCCGCTGCCGCGGCATAGCCGAGATCGCGATAGGGCGCGAAACGGCCCCACCGCTTGTCGCCGCCGTTCAAGAGATCGAACACGACGGCACCGGGCACGATGGGGATAACCGCATCGCGGATCGTGAAGCCGCGCCCCTGTTCGGCGAGCCAGGCCTGAACGCCGCCGCCGGCCTCAATTCCAAAAGCTGAGCCACCTGACAGCGCGAGAGCGTCGATCCGCTCCACGGTGTTGATCGGATCGAGCAGGGCGCTGTCGCGCGTGCCCGGTCCGCCGCCGCGTACATCCATCGCAGCGACGGCCGGAGAATCGAAAATCACCGCCGTGACGCCAGAGGCGAGCGCTGCGTCACCGGCATGGCCGACACGAACGCCCGGAATGTCGGTGAGCAGGTTCTTCATCTTCAACCTCTTTCGGACGCTAGTGTCCCGAATCTGAAGTTCGCCTCACTGCGTTGCGCCTCCGTAGCGAACTTCGAATTCGAAAGGACACTAGCAAAACTTATGATTCTAGTGTGGTTTGGGTTCAGAAGTTCGCTTGAAGGGACTTGCAGAGAAAATGAACCGAACTTCTGAATCCCCACACTAGGCTGCCGGGATCGTCGGGCCGACAGATGACGGCATGGGCGCGCCACGGTCAACCGTTCACGGTCCGATCACAAATGTAGCCGAACGGAGACGCAGGTCTTGCGTCCCGGTGGCGTCGCAGGGCAAGTAGCCTCATGATTCACGACGTCTCCATTCCTGCCGCGTTGATCGCGGGCCTCGTCAGTTTCCTGTCGCCTTGCGTCCTGCCGCTGGTGCCGCCCTATTTGATCTATCTCACGGGCGCGACCATCGAGCATGTGTCCAACGACGAGACGCCCAAGGCCTCGAAGCGGGCTGTGATGCTGGCCGCGTTGACGTTCGTGCTCGGCTTTTCGACGGTGTTCGTAGCGCTCGGCGCCAGCGCCAGTTTCATTGGCGGCCTCATCCGGGCCTGGTCGGCGCAACTGTCGATCGCCGCCGGCATCGTCATCATCCTGATGGGCCTGCACTTCCTGGGGCTGACGCGGATCGGTCTCTTGATGCGCGAGGGACGGCTCACGGCGCCGAAGCCGGTCGGCCTGTGGGGCGCCTATGTGATGGGGCTCGCCTTCGCTTTCGGCTGGACGCCGTGCATCGGGCCGATTCTCGCTGCGATCCTCTCGGTGGCGGCTGCGGAGGCCACTGTCGTGAAGGGGGCCGGATTGCTCGCGGTATATTCGGCGGGGCTCGGCATTCCGTTCCTGATTGCGGCTTTCATGGTCGAACAGTTTGCATCGCTGTTCAGCCGCATGAAGCGTCACCTCGATACGGTGGAGCGCGTGATGGGCGTGCTGATGGTGCTGACCGGTATCGGCTTCCTCACCGGCACCATTTCGAACGTCAGCATCTGGTTGCTGGAGACGTTTCCGGCGCTGCAGAATTTCGGATGAGTCAACGGCGGTTGTGTGGAGGCGTCGTGCCGCTGAAGTTCGACGCACGTCTTCGCGCAGATGTCGCGGGCATACGTCTTTAAGTCGTTGCAGGTAAAGACGTGGATGGCCGGGATGAAGCCCGGCCATGACGAATATCTCAGTGTCGAACTGCGGCTCTCACGTTCCCTTGCCAGGATCGACTTCGGCATATCCGCCCTTGTCGTCCCATTTGTAAACGACGTAGTCGATCTGCTTGATGTCACCCTTTTCGTCGAACTCCATCTTGCCGATTACGGTATCCCAGGCGCCCGCCTTGATCGCTTTCATGACCTTCATGGGGTCTGTCGTGCCGGCCTTGGCGGCCGCCTGTGCCCACACCTGCATCGCCGCATAGGTGTAGAGGGTGTAGCCCTCGGGATCGATGCCCTTGGCCTTGAATCGATCGACGATCATCTTGGCCGTCGGCTTCTTGCGCGGATCGGGACCGAAAGTGAAAAGCGTACCCGCGGCGGCCGGGCCGGTGATCGACGCAAATTCCTTGTCGGCCAGCGCGTCGCCCGCCATCAGAACGGTCTTCATGCCCTGATCGCTCATCTGGCGCACGATCAATCCGGATTCCTGATGATAGCCGCCGACGTAGACAAGATCGATGTTGTCACGTTTCATGCGCGAGACGATCGCGGTGAAGTCCTTGTCACCCTTGTTGTAGGACTCGAACATCTTCTCCTGGAGGCCGGCCTTATTGAGCGCCTTCTTGGTTTCGTCGGCGAGACCTTTGCCGTAGGTCGTCTTGTCGTTGAGGATGGCGACGTTCTTGCCCTTGTAGTTTTTCGCGATGTAGTCGGCCGCCACCAGACCCTGCTGATCGTCGCGGCCGCAGACGCGCGCGACGTTCCAGAGCTTGCGCTCGGTGAATAGTGGATTGGTCGAGGCCGGCGTGATCTGCAACACGTTGCCATCGGCATAGGCTTCCGAGGCCGGGATCGATGAGGACGAGCAATAGTGGCCCGCTACAAACGGGATGCCTTGGCTGGCGATCTTCTCTGCTACGGAGCGGGCTTGCTTCGGATCGCAGGCGTCGTCGCCCACAAACAATGCGAGTTTTTTGCCGAGTACTCCGCCCGCCGCGTTCAGATCGGCAATCGCCTGGTCGGCACCGTTCTTGAGCTGCCGGCCGAACGCTGATTCGCCACCCGTCATCGGGCCGGCCACCGCGACGGTGATGTCCTGCGCAAACGCGGCTGTCGACAGGGCGAGCGACGCCCCCACTATTAGGCCGATGAGCTTCAATGATGTCATACGATGGTCCTCGCGGTGATCTTTAACGGAAGTTCGGTGCCATGCCGGTGACGAACCCGCTGCATTGTCGGCTGAATTGGCGGCGAAGTCATCGGCAATTTGAAGTTGCGCGTCACTCGGCCGCCGTATTCGACCGCGTTTTGCGTCCCGGCGAATGCGGGGCCCGTGTGAAGCCTAGGTTTTCCGGCCGCCTTCCAGATAGGCGGCCCGGATTTCCGGCTGCGCCAGCAGCTCCGCGCCGGTTCCGCTCAGCGTGATCAAGCCGTTGACCATGACGTAGCCGCGGTGCGCCAGCCGCAGTGCATGGTTGGCGTTCTGCTCGACCACCAGCACGGTGAGGCCGTCATCGCGATTGAGTAGACGAATCGCATCGAAGATCTGGCGGGCGATCAGGGGTGCGAGGCCGAGCGATGGTTCGTCCAGCATCAAGAGCCGCGGGCGGCTCATCAGCGCGCGGCCGATGGCCAGCATCTGCTGCTCGCCGCCTGACAGCGTGCCGCCTCGCTGGGTCAGGCGTTCTTTCAGGCGCGGAAACAATGCCACCACGCGTTCGAGGCTGGCCGCGCGATCGCTGTCGCTCGAATCAGTGGCGTCGGCGCCCATCTGCAGATTTTCCGCGACGCTCATGCGCGGGAAAATTCGCCGTCCCTCCGGCGACTGTGCGATGCGCATGCGCGCGATCTCGTGAGTTGCCGCGTCGGTGATGTCGCGGCCATCGAATTCGATCCGGCCGGCCTTGGCGCGGGGCCGGCCGAAAATGGTCATCATCAGCGTCGACTTGCCGGCGCCGTTGGCGCCGATCAGTGTCACGATCTCGCCGGACCTGATGATGAGATCCACGCCTTTCAGCGCCTCGATCTTGCCGTAGGACGCGCGCAGTCCTCGGATCGCGAGGAGGGGAGTGTCTGACGGGGGGCTCACGTCACGTCCCCGGCCGTGATTTCCTCGCCGTCGTCGGCACCGAGATAGGCCGCGATCACCTTGGGATCGTCGCGGATCGCGCGCGGCGCGCCGTCGGCGATCTTGATGCCATAGTCCAACACCACGATGTGGTCGGATATCTCCATCACCACAGACATGTCGTGTTCGATCAGCAGGATCGAGGTGCCGCAATCGGCGCGGATCGCCAGCAACAGCTCGTTCAGCGCGGCGCTTTCCCGCGCGTTCAGGCCGGCGGCAGGTTCGTCGAGGCAAAGCAGCGCGGGTTCAGTGCACATCGCGCGTGCGATCTCGAGCCGGCGCTGGTCGCCATAGGGCAGGTTGCCGGCAGCGTCATCGGCGCGCTCGAGCAGGCCGATGCGATCGAGCCATGATCGTGCCCGGTCGATCGCGTCCCGCTCAGCCTTGCGCCACGACGGAAGGCCAAGCAGACCGAGCAGCGTAAAGCCCGAGGCACGCATCAGCGCATTGTGCTGCGCGACCATCAGGTTCTCCAGCGCTGTCATCCCTGGAAACAGGCGGATGTTCTGGAACGTGCGGGCGACCTTTGCCAGCTTGGAAATCCGGAAGTCATTCAGCCGTTCGAGGCGCAGAACCGCACCGTCAGCGTGCGCGAGTCGCATCGAGCCACCACTCGGTTTGTAGAATCCGGTGATGCAGTTGAAGACGGTGGTCTTGCCTGCGCCATTCGGCCCGATCAGTGCGGTGATGCGGTTGCGCTGCGCTGAGAAGGACAGGTCGTCGACCGCGACGATGCCGCCAAAGCGCATCGACAAGTGCTCGACGGCAAGGATGTTATCACCGCCGTTCATCCGTGACCTTCCTTGACGAGGTCGGACGAGATCGCGCGGTTATGCTCGAGAAAAACAGTCGGCGTGCGGTGGCCGATCAAGCCGCGTGGGCGCCAGATCATCAGCAGCACCATGACGGCGCCGAACACCAGCATGCGGTACTGGTCGAAGCCGCGGAACAGTTCGAAGCCACCGATCATGGCCAGTGCCGCGAGCGCAACGCCGAGCTGCGAGCCCATGCCGCCGAGCACGACGATGGCGAGCACCAGCGCCGATTCCTGGAACGTAAAGGATTCCGGGCTGATGAAGCCCTGACGGGTCGCAAAAAAGGCGCCGGCGAAACCGCCGAACATGGCGCCGGTGGCGAATGCCGTCAATTTTGTCGTCGTGGTGTTGATGCCGAGCGCGCGGCAGGCGATCTCGTCCTCGCGCAGCGCTTCCCAGGCGCGGCCGATGGGGAGCCGGCGCAAGCGGATCGTGACCCAGTTGGTCAGCAGCGCCAGCGCGAGAATGATGTAGAACAGGAAAACGATACGATGGGTCGGGGAGAAAGCGATGCCAAGTTTTGCGGCAAGCCCATCCTCACCGGGAGACAGCGGAATGCCGAAGAACGTTGGGCGCGGAATGCCGCTGACGCCGTTCGGGCCTCCGGTCAGACTCTGCCAGTTGATGATGACGAGACGAACGATCTCGCCGAACGCCAGTGTCACGATGGCGAGATAATCGCCGCGCAGCCGCAGCACCGGAAAGCCAAGCATCACGCCCCAACACGCTGCCAGCAGGCCTGCGAGCGGCAGACATTCCCAGAAGCCGAGCCCGAAGGTGGTGGCCAGCAGCGCGTAGGAGTAGGCGCCGACGGCGTAGAAAGCGACGTAGCCGAGGTCGAGCAGGCCGGCGAGGCCGACCACTACGTTCAGGCCCCATCCCAGCATCACGTAGGTCAGCACGAGGATCGCAAGGTCGAGGATATAGCGCTGGTCGTAGAAGATCACCGGAACGAGCAATGTGAAGATCAGCAGCACCGGCGCGAGCAGGCGCCGCCCGATGCCGAGGGCGGTCTGGACCGGCGGCGGAACGGTCCGCACGGTGTCCACCGGCCCCCACCATCGCCGAAGCAGTTCGACGACGATGCTGCCGCCAAACACGATGGCGACCATTGCGGCGAGTTCGCCGAGACGCGTTGTATAGGTCAGTTGCCCGCTCGGTCCAGGGAGCGTGCGGATTCCGATCATGAGCGAAAACAGAATGAACGCCACGAACGCGCTGATGAGGGCTTTCTTCAGGATGAAGGCGATGCCGAGACCGCGCGTCGCAGATTGATCGCTCGGAGCGGGCGCTGTCACGTCCGGGTCCGTCAAACTTTTTCGACTTCAGGCCGACCGAGCAGACCGGTCGGCATGAAGATCAGCACGACGATCAGAATCGAGAAGGCGGCGACGTCCTTGTATTCCACAGAGAAGTAAGCCGACCAGAAAGTCTCGATCAGTCCGATCGCGAGGCCGCCGAGCATCGCGCCCGGTAGCGAGCCAATGCCGCCAAGCACCGCCGCCGTGAATGCCTTGATGCCAGCGACGAAACCCATGAAGAAATCGACGAGGCCATAATAGAGCAGGTACATGATGCCGGCGACGGCCGCGAGCGCCGCCCCGATCACGAAGGTCATGGAGATGGTGCGGTCGACGTCGACGCCGAGCAGCGCCGCCATGGTCTGGTCCTGTTCGCAAGCGCGCATGTCACGGCCAAGCCGCGTGCGCGACACCAGCCATGTGAAGATCGCTAGCAGCACCACGGTCGTGATCACCACCACGATCTGCACGTTGGACAGCCGGACCACGAAGCCACCCTGTTCATAAAGGGTATGACCACCAGTGATGAGAGGCGGGATCGGCTTGACCTGCGCGCCTTGGGTCACCTGCGAAAAGTTCGACAGCACGAACGACATGCCGATGGCCGAGAGCATCGGCGCGAGCCGGAACGAATGCCGCAGCGGTCGATAGGCGATGCGCTCGACGGCCCAGCCGTAAACGGCGGTGATGGCCATCGAGACCAGGAGCACGACGAGCAGGATCAGCGGCACCGCGGTGAGGCCCATCGATACCAGGATCAGGAAGGTGATGAGAGCGATGAAGCCGCCGATCATGAAGATGTCGCCGTGAGCGAAATTGATCATGCCGACGATGCCGTAGACCATCGTGTAGCCGATCGCGATCAGGCCGTAGATCGAGCCGAGCACGAGGCCGTTGATCAATTGCTGGGCGAAATAATCCATGCGCTGCCGTAATCTGCGTCCCCAACGCGGTCATCAAGACGCGGTGATGGCTCCGGCAGCCGGACCGCGCGTCTTGAATCAATGTCTAACAGTGGGAAACGGGGGCGGCAACCGCAGCACTGCGTCCAAGTGTCCGGCGGCGATGCATTTTCCCCTCGCGCCTTCCGGTTCCGGTTCGCGGTTCGGCGGGTTGTCCACAGGGCTGCCGGCCTTAATTAAGGTAAACAAAGGGTTTCAATTGCCGCCGCGAGTTTACGGAGGTTACCTCGCCGTCAAGGCCGCGCCAGGTTCAGGACAAAGGCGGCTACGCAAACAGCGGATGGCGGCATGTCGACGAATTCCTGGCGGATCAGCACGGTCAACGGCGCGTTACTCGCGCTCTATTTCATTCCGACATGGACCGTTGTGGCCTTCAAGATCATGGTGTCGCCGGTGCATGGACTCTATGACCTTCCCAATGTGTCGGTGGCGCTTTTCCTCAGCGACCATTTGCATTTCGCGGCGATGAACCTGGTGCGCTTCGCCTGGCTCCTGGCCCTCAGCAAGATGACCGCCGTCGCGTTCTTCGCGGTGTTCCTGGTGATGACGACGCGCGCGTCGATCCGGAAAACAGGCGGCTGCGATGAGGCGCTGGCGATGGCGCTCGGCATCGGCAGCTTCATTACGTTCGGCAACATGGTGATGGCGTCGTGGGTCGGCGAGGTAGCCGCGACGCGCCTGCACGCGACCGAACTGCTGTTGTTGCTCGGCACGGCGATCCTGATGGCGGTCGAGCCGCCGTTCCAGCGGGAAGTGCCGGCGCGGCAATGGCCGCCGGAGCCGGAAATCTATCCCTTCACCAATTGATCTTCGCGCTCGTTGACTACCGTTGCATCAGGAAGCCGGCCACAGCCTCGGTGAAGGCGTACGATTGCTCGATATTGGAGATGTGTGCGGCGTCGAGGATGGTCATGCTGGCGCCGGGAATCTGGCTGCGGATGTATTCGCCGGCGGCGACGGGCGTCGCCATGTCGTGCCGCCCTGTGATGACAAGCGTCGGGCTCTTGATGCGCGGAAGCAGCGCGCGCTGGTCCAGTGTGCTCAGCGCCTCGCAGCAGGCGATGTAGCCCTCCGGGGGAGAGGCGCTCAACATGGCTTTCAGCTTCGCCGCGATTTGCGGCTCGCGCTCGCGGAAATCGGCGGTCAGCCAGCCGCCGATCACAGCGTCGGCGACCGCGGCGAGGCCGCCGTGCTTCACCGCCTTGATGCGGGTATTCCAATTGGTCGGGTCGGGATAATAGCAATTGGTGTTGGCGAGAATGATGCGGTCGAAACGCTCCGGCGCGTTCGCGCCGAGCCACTGTCCCACCATGCCGCCCATCGACAATCCGCACCAGTGCGTCTTCGCGATGTTGAGGTCGTCCAGAATCGCCAGCACGTCGCGGCCAAACCGCTCCATCGAATAGGGACCCGGTGGCACGCTGGACTTGCCGTGGCCGCGCCGGTCATAGCGCACGACGCGGAACAGTTTTGACAGCGCCGCCATCTGCGGTTCCCACATCTGCAGCGTGCAGCCGAGCGAGTTCGACAGCATCAGCGTGGGGCCGCCGTCGCGTCCCTCCACGGAGACATTCAGCAGGCAGCCGTCGGCATTGATCATGGGCATCGGTATTCTCCGTCCAGATATTCAGACGTCATACGCGGGACCCGCGTATCCATCAATCTTCACATACATTTCAGAAGATGATGGATTGCCGGGTCAAACCCGGCAATGACAGCGCTGAAATCCCCGCTACGTTCAGCGCGCCATACGCGCGGATCGTCGGTCGCGCAGATGATGTCGCACGCACCGTTCCGCACGGTCCCCTTATCTTTTATGGCCGCGGTTCCTACTTGAAGGACGATCGTGTCGAACGGGGTGGCAGGCGATCAAGGAGGCAAGCGCATGGCGATGACGATGAACGGCGAAGTCCAGTTGGCTGCGCCTCGTGATGTGGTCTGGGCCAAGCTCAACGATGCCGAGGTTTTGAAGGCCTGCATTCCCGGTTGCGAGGAATTGACCAAGACCGATGAGAACGGATTCCAGGCGATCGCCAAGCTGAAGGTCGGTCCCGTATCCGCCCGCTTCAAGGGCAAAGTGACGCTCAGCGATCTCGACCCGCCGAACGGATACAAGATTTCGGGCGAGGGGGAGGGCGGCGTCGCCGGCTTTGCCAAGGGCGCTGCGACGGTGGCGCTGGTTGACCAGGACGGCGGTACCTTGCTCAAATACGATGTCGAGGCGCAGATCGGCGGCAAGCTGGCGCAACTGGGTCAGCGGCTGGTCAACGGTTCGGCGAAGAAGCTCGCCGACGAATTTTTCACGAATTTTGCCCAGGCGGTTCAGGGATAGGCCGGTCAAAGGCCCCAGTTCTGACCGTCACTCCGCATGAGGTTGCTCATTATCGAGATGGCCCATATCATGCTATATGGCCTTGGACTATATGGCCTTGGAATGGTTTTGAACGACTGTTCTGATGTGCGGCAGCGCAGCCAAAGAGAGTGCTCATGGCCAAGATTTCCTTGATCGTGAACGGCAATCCGACGACCGCCAATATCGACCCGCGCACGCTGCTGGTGCAGTTCCTGCGCGAGAACCTGCGCCTCACCGGCACCCATGTCGGATGCGACACCTCGCAGTGTGGCGCCTGTGTGGTGCATCTCGACGGCAAGGCGGTGAAGTCCTGTACCACGTTGGCGGTGATGGCCGATGGACACGAGGTCAGAACCATCGAAGGCCTCGCCGCGGACGACGCGCCGCTGCATCCGATGCAGGAGGCGTTTCGGGAGCATCACGGTTTGCAGTGCGGCTTCTGCACCCCGGGCATGATCATGACCGCGGTCGATATGGTTCATCGCAAGGGTCACGATCTCGACGATCGCACCATTCGTGAGGAACTCGAGGGCAATCTCTGCCGCTGTACCGGCTATCAGAACATCGTCGAATCGATCGCGGCCGGCGCCAGGGCCATGGCGAAATCGGACCTTGCCTGAAGACGCGCCCGTAAGGCGAACAGGGATCGCTCATGTACGAATTCAAATATCATCGTCCGGCGACCGTGCGGCAGGCCGCCAACCTGCTGGTCAAAAATGAGGACGCCAAACTGATCGCCGGCGGCCACACACTGGTGCCGGTGATGAAGCAGCGGCTCGCGAGCCCGGCGCATCTGGTCGATCTCACTCACATCGAAGGTCTCGACGGCATCGAGATGAAGGGACGCTCGCTGGTGATCGGCGCGACCGCGAAGCACGCCGATGTCGCCAATTCGCCGTTAGTTGGCGAGGCGATCCCGGCGCTGTCCGAACTTGCCGGGTTGATCGGCGATCCTGCCGTGCGCCACAAGGGCACCATCGGCGGCTCGCTCGCCAACAACGATCCGACCGCTGATTATCCTGCGGCCTGCCTGGCGCTCGGCGCCACCATCGTGACCAACAAGCGTCGCCTCAAAGCGGAAGAGTTTTTCCAGGGGCTGTTCACGACTGCGCTGAAAAGCGACGAGATCATTACCAAGGTGATGTTTCCGCTGCCGAAGAAGGCAGCGTACCAGAAATTCCGCAACCAGGCCTCGCGCTACGCGCTGGTCGGCGTGTTCATCGCCAAACGGCCGTCGGACGTGCGCGTCGCCGTCACTGGCGCCGGCGGCGATGGTGTGTTCCGCGTAACTGCATTCGAAGATGCGTTGAAAAAGAGCTTCAGGTCGAAGGCGCTCGAGGGATTGCCGGTGCCTTCCGACGGCCTCAACGGCGACCTGCATGGCAGCGCGGAATATCGGGCGCATCTGATCGGCGTGCTTGCGCGGCGCGCGGTGGATGCCGCGAATGGCAAGGCGTGACATGCTGATGCTTGCTGCGTCCGATCAGGTTTTATCATGACGACATCGGCACTGCCAACTTCCGTCGATGCGACGCTCGACCTGCTGGCGAAGCACGGCTATCTCGCCGAGCGGTCACTGGCGACGGTGGTGTTTCTGTCGCTGCGCATGGGACGGCCGCTGTTTCTTGAAGGCGAGGCCGGCGTCGGCAAGACCGAGATCGCGAAAGTGTTGTCGACCGCACTGGGGCGCAAGCTGATCCGGCTGCAATGTTACGAGGGCCTCGATGTCGCGTCCGCCGTCTATGAGTGGAACAGCGCCTCGCAGATGATTGCAATCCGGTTGGCGGAAGCGGCCGGCAATACCGATCGCGAACAGTTGTCCAGCGACATCTTCGCCGAAAAATATTTGATCAAACGGCCGCTGCTTCAGGCGCTTGAGCCGGATGTGGCCGGCCCGCCGGTGCTCCTGATCGACGAACTCGACCGTGCTGACGAAGCCTTCGAAGCTTATCTTCTAGAAATCCTCAGCGACTTCCAGGTGACGATCCCTGAACTCGGCACCGTCAAGGCGCTGGCGTCTCCGATCGTCATCGTGACATCGAACCGGACGCGCGAAATTCACGATGCATTGAAGCGGCGCTGCCTCTATCACTGGGTCGATTACCCTTCCGCCGAACGCGAGCTGGCGATCGTCAAGTCGCGGGTGCCCGGCATTTCCGCAAAACTCTCGCAGCAGGTGGTCGGCTTTGTGCAGGCGCTGCGCAATCAGGACTTCTACAAGAATCCGGGCGTCGCCGAGACCATCGACTGGGCGACGGCGCTGACCGAGCTCGATGCCCGATCGCTGACGTCGCAGGTCGTCGGCGACACGATCGGCGCGCTCTTGAAATACCAGGACGATATCGGGCGGATGCAGGGCGACAGCTTGCAGAAGGCGTTGAAGGAAGTGACCAGCGGTCAATAGCATGGCCATTAATCATCTCAATCCCCCGACCGGCCAGATCGCGGACAACGTCGTCGGCTTTGCGCGCGCGCTGCGCGCCGCCGGCCTTCCGGTCGGACCGGGTGCCGTGATCGACGCGTTGAATGCCTTGCGCCTGATCGACATCGGCAACCGCGCCGACGTCCACACCACGCTCGAATCGATTTTCGTGACGCGCCACGAACATGCGCTGATCTTTGCTCAGGCCTTCGATTTGTTCTTTCGCGTGGTGGAAGATTGGAAAAACATGCTGGATTCGGTCCCGCTGCCGGACCAGGCCAGGAAACCGCCGCCGCCCGCGTCACGGCGCGTTCAGGAGGCGCTGTCGCAGCCGACGATCACCAGCGAGCGCGAGGTGCCGCAGGAGCAGGAGATCCGGCTTTCTGTCTCCGACCGCGAGGTGCTGCAAAAGAGGGACTTTGCCCAGATGAGCGCGGCGGAGATCGCCGAGGTCACGCAGGCCATCGCGAAGATGAAGTTGCCGCAGGCCGAACTGCGCACGCGACGCACCCGGCCCGATCATCGGGGACTGCGGCTCGATCTGCGCCGGACGCTGCGCGGCAGCCTGCGCACGGGCGGCGAGATCGTCGATATTCATCGCCTGGGTTTGATCGACAAGCCGGCGCCAATTGTGGCGCTGCTCGATATCTCCGGATCGATGAGTGAATATACCCGGATGTTCCTGCATTTCCTCCATGCCATCACCGATGCGCGCAAGCGCGTCTCGGTCTTTCTGTTCGGGACGCGCTTGACCAATGTCACCCGCGCGCTGCGAGCGCGGGATCCAGACGAGGCGCTGGCCGCCTGTTCGTCCGTGGTCGAGGACTGGGCCGGCGGAACGCGGATCGCGACTTCGCTGCACAATTTCAACAAGCTGTGGGGCCGCCGCGTGCTCGGGCAGGGCGCCATCGTGCTGCTGATCTCCGACGGGCTGGAGCGCGAGGCCGACGCGAAACTGGCGTTCGAGATGGATCGGCTGCACCGATCCTGCCGCCGGCTGATCTGGCTTAACCCGCTGTTGCGCTATGACGGCTTTGAACCAAAGGCGCAAGGAATCAAAATGATGCTGCCGCACGTTGACGAATTTCGTCCGGTGCATAATTTGTCATCTATCGAGGGGCTGATCGCTGCGTTGTCCCCAGCGATACCGTATCGTCGTTATCCCCTGCGCCCCGCAGCTTGAAAGAGTGGCCGTCATGCTCGATCGCGAGGAGGATATTCTGAAGGCGGCCGAGGGCTGGCGGAAGGCCGGCCACGGCGTCGCGTTGGCGACCGTCATCGAAACCTGGGGCTCGGCCCCACGTCCGGCGGGTTCGAGCCTCGTCATCAATGACGACGGCACGTTTCTTGGCTCGGTCTCCGGCGGGTGCGTTGAAGGCGCCGTGGTGACTGAGGCGCTGGACGTGATCTCCAGCGGCACGCCCAAGATGCTGGAGTTCGGTGTCGCGGACGAGACCGCGTGGACGGTCGGGCTGTCCTGCGGCGGTACTATCCGTGTGTTCGTCGAGAAGGTCGGCTAGGGTCGCCGATTTGAAATCCTCCGGTGGCGCTGCCGGTCCGTCCGAGGAATTTCAAATCGAAAAGCGGCACTAGTATTATAGAGTTGCGAGCGCCACTTGTTGCCGAAGTTCGTATGAGGGCGCTACGATGGTTTTTACGAACTTCGGAAACGGGCGCTCGTCGTGAAACTTGCCACGCTTGCAGAGGTCAATACGGAGCGTGCCGCGCGGCGGCCGGTGATCGTGGTGACCGATGTCGGTAACGGCGAGCAGCGCATCGTGAAAGCCGCCGACTTCGCCGGTGATCCGCTGGGTACGGAACTGCACAAGCATCTGCGCATGGGCAAGAGCGGGACGGTCGAAGTCGATGGCCGGAAGCTGTTTCTGAACGTCTATGCGCCGACAGCGAAGCTTGTAATCGTCGGCGCGGTTCACATCAGCCAGGCGCTGGCGCCGCTGGCGCGTTCGCTCGGCTATGAGGTCACCGTGGTCGATCCGCGCACGGCGTTTGCGAGTCCGGAACGGTTTCCCGATGTGCCC
>JBDTCP010000017.1:0-5961 GCA_039923555.1 Nitrobacter sp. | reverse complement strand
GCCGCGCCGGCGATGGCCGTTGCGATCTGGGATGATGCGACGACCCAGAAATCCTGCGACAGCAGAATGATCGCCGATGCCAGCACCGTGAAAATCCCGGGGACGATAACGTAGGCCCGCTTGCGCCGGGTGGCATCGACCATCGCGCCGACGGGCGTCGTCATCAGTGTCCCGGCGACGCCGCCGATGGTCAGGATGGTCCCAATCAGCCCACTCTGCCAGCCATGAGCGAGCAGAAAGACGCCAACAAACGGGCCAATCCCCGCCTGCATGTCGGCCATGAAGAAGTTCAGCGCCTCGAGCGGACGAATGCCGCGCGACGGCTGGTCTCGTGTCGGGCGGCTCACTGCATTTCCCGTGTCCGGCAGGTTCGGCAGGTTCGGGCAGGCAACGCAATGACGCGGCGCCGGTTCCGGGCGCAGGGCAAGCCCGCCAAGTTCGGGCCGCCTAGCCCCGTCCCCGGTAGGGCGCAACGTTTTGGTCAGGAATCCACATGCCCTTCGGCAGCCGTCCGGTCTGCCAGAATACGTCGATGGGAATGCCGCCGCGCGGATACCAGTAGCCGCCGATGCGCAGCCATTTCGGCTTGATCTCAGAGGTGATTCGCCTGCCAACCGCCACCGTGCAGTCTTCGTGGAAGGCGCCGTGATTGCGGAAACTGGCGAGGTAGAGCTTGAGCGATTTCGATTCCAGCAGCCACGATCCCGGCACGTAGTCGATCACGAGATGCGCGAAGTCCGGCTGTCCGGTGACCGGGCACAGCGCGGTGAACTCCGGCGCCGTGAACCGCACCACGTAATCCGTATCCCGCTGCGGATTGGGCACGCGGTCGAGTTTCGCCTTCTCGGGCGAATCCGGCCACGCCACGGCGCGGCCGAGTTGCAGGGCGTGCGATTTAGGCGAAGAGGGGAGCTTTCGTGGCATGATCGTCTCCGTCAGAGCGCGATCAGCAAAAGGGGAGGCCGGTTTTGCGTTTGATCGCGCTCCAAACATATTAAAGGGCGCATGATCTTTTCGCCAAACCGCTCACGCTTTGGCGGATCATGCGCTCTGATAGCCAATCCTGATGCACCCGTCACGGGGCTGACACAAATCGTGGCCTTTTACGCGCGCAAGCATTGCGCTAGAAGCGGCCAAATCCTGCTCCCGATTCCAGAGGTTCTTATGACTGCCATCGTCGATATCATCGGCCGCGAAATTCTCGACAGCCGCGGCAATCCGACCGTCGAAATCGATGTGGTGCTTGAAGACGGCGCGATGGGCCGCGCCGCGGTGCCCTCGGGCGCCTCCACCGGTGCGCACGAGGCCGTCGAACTGCGCGACGGCGACAAGAAACGTTATCTCGGCAATGGCGTGTTAAAGGCGGTCGATGCGGTCAACGGCGAGATTTTCGATGCCATCGGCGGCATGGACGCCGAGCAGCAGGTACAGATCGACGAGACCTTGATCGGGCTCGACGGGACCGCGAACAAGAGCCGGCTCGGCGCCAATGCGATTCTGGGCGTGTCGCTCGCGCTTGCCAAGGCGGCGGCGGACTCTCTCGACATGCCGCTGTACCGCTATGTCGGCGGCGTCTCGGCGCGGACGCTTCCGGTGCCGATGATGAATATCATCAACGGCGGCGTACATGCCGACAACCCAATCGATTTTCAGGAATTCATGATCATGCCGGTCGGGGCCGAAACCTTCGCGGAAGCTCTGCGCTGCGGTTCGGAAATCTTTCACACCCTGAAGGCCGAGTTGAAGAAGGCTGGTCATAACACCAACGTCGGCGACGAAGGCGGTTTTGCCCCGAACATTCCGTCGGCCGACGCTGCGCTCGACTTCGTAATGGGTGCAATCGCCAAGGCCGGTTACAAACCGGGCGATGACGTCGTGCTGGCGATGGATTGCGCCTCGACGGAGTTTTTCAAGGACGGCAAATACGTTTACGGCGGCGAAAAAAAGACCCGTTCGCGCACGGAGCAGGCAAAGTATCTGGCCGATCTCGTGGCGCGCTATCCGATCGTTTCGATCGAGGACGGTATGAGCGAAGATGACATGGACGGCTGGAAAGAGCTGACCGATCTCGTCGGCAAGAAGTGCCAGCTCGTCGGCGACGATCTGTTCGTCACCAACGTGACTCGGCTCGCTGACGGCATCAAGAACGGCCGCGCCAATTCCATCCTCATCAAGGTCAACCAGATCGGCACGTTGACCGAGACCCTCGCCGCTGTCGAGATGGCCTACAAAGCAGGCTACACGGCCGTGATGTCGCACCGCTCCGGCGAGACGGAGGACTCCACCATCGCCGACCTCGCGGTCGCCACCAATTGCGGGCAGATCAAGACCGGATCGCTGGCGCGCTCGGATCGCACCGCCAAATACAACCAGTTGCTGCGCATCGAGCAGCAGCTTGGCGACCAGGCGAAGTACGGCGGCCGCGCGGCACTGAAGGCGCTAGCGTAACGCGGCCATCAAGCCGGGCAAACAAATCGGCCGGCGCGCGGGCGCACCGACCAGTTGCGACGGAGATGGTCTTGCGCCGGCTTACTGCGCGGGCGCGGCGGAGACCTGATCGTGCCTGGCGGGCCGCTTGACCCGATGAGCGCCGCCGCCGACCGCCTGGAGGACCGCCGCGATCGCCTTGCGATGAAGGGCGTCGGCCTTGTCGATGACGAAGTGGTTGTACTGGCCACTTTCGTTGAGGTTGGACAAGCTGCCGCGGAACTGCTTGCCGGCCTCGACGGGACGTCCCCACGCGGTGGGCACGTAAAAATTGATGATTCGGTGGACATTCGGTGGAACGAGGCCCGGCGAGGTCGGGTCGAAGTTCACGATCAGCGCCACGGGAATCTTGTTGTCGTTCAGCTTGCGCGCCAGGGAAATCGTCGTGTCGGCGCCATACGAGTGGCCCATCAGGATGATGGGCTGGTGATCGCCGGCACGATACCTCGCAATAATGCTGTCACCGAGCGAGGACCAGGACGCAAAGGATACCGCCTCAGCGCTCACGCCGACGGCCTCGATCTTCGCGGCCAGTTCATCCATGCCGAGCGAAAAGACGTTGAACAGGCCCCGCATCAGATAAACGTGACCCGGCCGATGTCCCGCCACTGAGGTTTGCGCGTTTGCGGAACTCGACGGGAATGTCCCGGTTGCGAGCAAGGTGAGGCTGACCATTGCGGCCCACCGGCGTGCGAGCAGTAATATTGTCGACATCAATGGATTCCAGTTCAAATGGCTTGAGCCGCAATATATTTCGCCTTCGCGTTCTCCCGTCAATTGCGCTGCTATAATTCCTGTGTGTTGTGATTGAATCGTCACACGTGGTCGTGTTCCGCCGCAAGTACCCGGTACTCAAGGTCAAATTTAGGATATCCTGTTCGTGGTCGGAGGCTGCGAGGCCTCGGCCTGACCCGAGCGCCCAAAATGACGACAATGGAAGTTGACTGGATCGCATGATCGCGCGGCGGCATGTCTTTCATATTGGCGGCTACGACCCGATTACGCCGGAGCAGCAGCTTCAGCGGGTTCGGCGGTCGCTGTCGATGTTTCAACAGACTTGGGGCGCGCAGGCCGGGATCGTGAGCGGGATCGAGGCGACGCCTGTCAGCGCGCGCTGGGAGATGGAGGCATCCGGCCCCAACTGGAACACCCACACCTCCTACGAAATGCTGCGGTGGGACGACCTTATCCTGGAAGATCATGCCCGGGGCATGTGGTCGCGTCTCGGTCAGGGCTTTGTTACGCTGGCTGACTTCATCCTGACCGGCACGCTGTTTCGGTTTTTCTATTCAAGCTGGAAATACGCCGGCTTCTTTCTGTTCCCGTATCTGTACGTTGCGGTGTTTACCGTATGCGGCGCGGCGATCGGATATGGCCTGGTCCGACTCACGGGCGTGAGCGGATTCGCAGCACTCTTTCTGGCAGCGGCGGTGACTGTGGGCGTAGTGACCGGTTTGCTGCACCTGTTAGGCTGGCGACAGCCGATCAACCATGTGTTCGACGACTGGATTTTCTCGCGCGAGTTCGTCTACGGCCAGCGGCCGCTGATGGATGCCCGGATCGATCAGTTTGCGGAGCGGATCCTCGACCGCGTCCGCAACGCCGATGTCGACGAGATCGTCATTATCGGCCATTGCCTCGGTGCAGCGCTGGTCATGGATTCGGTCGCGCGAGCGCTCGAACGCGAACCTGATCTTGCGTCGCGCGGTCCTTCGCTGTGCATCCTGACGGTCGGCGCGACCATTCCGAAATTCTCGCTGCATTCGCGCGGCGAGCGCATTCGTCAAGCCACCCGAGTTGTCGCAGACGAGCGCCGAATCCAATGGACCGAATATCACGCTCGCGATGACGCCATCAGTTTCTATCGCTTCGATCCGGTGACATTGAAGCGCGTGAGCCGCGAACGCGGCGACGGCCGCCCGAACATCCGCCGCGTGCAGTTGCACAACATGATGGACAAGGATAGCTTTCGGCGTCACCGGTTCAACTTCATGCTGATGCACTACAAGTTCCTGATGGGTAACAGCGTGCGTGCCGACTACGATTATTGCCTCGTCATCTGCGGTCCACTGCCGTTCGAGGAGATCACGGCGCCGCGCGGCGGTGTTGACCGTTTCGGAAAGGACGGCGCGCTTCTGAAGCACGCATCGTCCAAGGCGACAGTGATGGCCACGCCGGCCGACGCTGCCGTCGATGCGGCGTAGGCGCGGCGGCTCATGTCCTCGATCGCGCTGGGGCAGACGATCTGGCTTGTCGGCATTATCGCATGGTTCATCATTCGATATCCCTATGCCCGGCGGGCGCGGCGCACCGCGACGTTGCGGCGCGATGGGAGCTGGCGCGAACGGTTGCTTCTGGCCGCCGCGTTTCTTGGACTGTTTGCGATCCCAACTTTCAATCTCGCGACGGGATGGCCGCGCGCCGGCGCGTATGACCCCGGTTATGGGCTCGTCGCGTTGGGTGCTGCATTGTTCGCCTTTTCGCTTTGGCTATTCCGTCGCTCGCACAAGGATCTCGGCCGTCAGTGGTCGGCGGCGCTGGAGGTGCGCGAGGGGCATCGGGTTGTCCGCAACGGCGTTTACGGGACGATCCGCCATCCGATGTATGCCTCGTTCTGGCTATGGGCAGCTGCGCAAGCCTGCCTGCTGCCGAACGTCGTCGCCGCCTTCAGCGGCCTCGTCGCTGTGGCGGTGCTGTTCTTCGCGCGCGTGCGTTTCGAGGAGCAGATGATGATCGAGACGTTTGGCGAGGACTATCGCTGCTACATGCAGGAAACCAAGCGGATTATTCCCGGCATCTATTGATTGGCGATATTCCCCAGGCTGCGGCCGAGCTAGCCGTGAGAGCCGCATAATCACAGGATTTATTCATGACATCCCCGTACAGCGTCGCCGTTATCGTCGGCAGCCTTCGCAAAGAGTCGTTTTCCCTGAAAATTGCCAAGGCTCTGACGGGGCTCGCGCCGCCTTCGCTTCAGCTCGACATTGTTACGCTTGGCGGATTGTCTTTTTATAACCAGGACCTCGAGGCTACGCCGCCGACTGACTGGGTGAATTTTCGCGAGCGGGTCAAAAAAGCAGATGCTGTCCTGTTCGTGACCCCCGAATACAATCGCTCCGTTCCCGGCGTTCTGAAAAACGCCATCGATGTCGGATCGCGCCCATACGGACAGAGCGTCTTCAACGGCAAACCCGGCGGCGTCATCAGCAATTCGCCGGGCGCCCTCGGCGGGTTCGGCGCCAATCACCATCTGCGTCAATCGCTGGTTTTTCTCAACGTTCCGGTGCTGCAACAGCCGGAGGCCTACGTCGGCAGTGTCGGCGATGCGTTTGATGACAAAGGCAATCTGGTCAAGCCGCCGCTGCGCGAGTTCCTCGAAAACTACATCAAGGCCTTCGGCGCATGGGTGGCACAGAAGAAATAGCAAATCTTGGCCATCGCGCCGGCCCGGTTGTTAGCGGTGCTTTAACCGGG
>JBDTCP010000016.1:0-3469 GCA_039923555.1 Nitrobacter sp. | reverse complement strand
GGATCAGCGAGCACAGATTGGCGTTGCCGCAGCGTTCGCCGAGACCGTTCAGGGTGCCCTGGATTTGCCGCGCCCCCGCGCGCACCGCGGCAAGCGAATTGGCGACCGCCTGCTCGGTATCGTTATGCGCGTGAATGCCGAGGTGATCGCCGGGGATATGCTTGGCGACATCGCGGACGATCGCTTCGATTTCGTTCGGCATGGTGCCGCCATTGGTGTCACACAGCACCACCCACCGCGCGCCGGAGTCATAGGCGGCCCTGGCGCAGGCCAGCGCGAACGCCGGATCTTCCCTGTAGCCGTCGAAGAAATGTTCGCAGTCCAGCATGACTTCACGGCCGGCCGCCACAGCGGCCTTCACGCTGTCACGGATCGAGGCCAGATTTTCATCGTTCGTGGTCTCGAGCGCGACCCTCACCTGATAGGCCGAGGATTTTGCGACAAAGCAGATCGCATCAGCCTTGGCCTCGATCAGCGCGGCCAACCCCGGATCGTTGGAGGCAGACCGCCCCGGCCGCCGCGTCATGCCGAACGCGGTGAAACGCGCATGAGCAAGCACAGGCTTTTGCGAAAACAATTCGGTGTCAGTCGGATTGGCGCCGGGATATCCGCCCTCGATATAGTCGATGCCGAGATCGTCCAGCATCTTCGTGATCACCTGCTTGTCCTGCAGCGTGAAGTCGACGCCGTTGGTCTGCGCGCCGTCGCGCAGCGTGGTGTCGAACAGATAGAGACGTTCGCGGCTCATGCCGCACCTCCGGCGGCCAGCGACTTCTTCATCGTGGTGTTGGCCAGCCACTCGTCGCCGATCGTCACCGAGTTGCGCTGCGTCGCGACGAAGCCGCGCTTGGCGAAAAATCGCTCCGCGGTATCGCTGGATTCGACGGTCAGCGCTGTGGCCCCCCGCGCGCCGGCGAGTTTTTCAAGCGCATCGCACAGCATGGTCGCGACACCCTGTCTGGCCGCGCCTGGATGCACATAGATCATGTCGATGTGATCGGCGCCCTTCAGCGAGGCGAAGCCGGCCGGCGAGCCTTCCAGCGTCGCTACCAGCGTCAGCGCGTTCGTGAGCCGCGCGCCGAATTTGTCCTCGTCATCCGCCGCGCTGGCCCATGCCACCTGTTGCGCCTCGCTGTAGTCGTCGCCGGTCAGTTCCTCGATGCTGGCGACAAAGATCGCCGCCAGCTCGGGAACGTCGGCGGGCAGCAACGGCCGCAGCGCAGGTGCAGGAAGCGCTTGTGCCATCGCGTCAAAACACTCCGAACAGACGGGCGACCAGCACGATAGCCGCGACGATCACCGCCCACTTGATGAAAATGTAATAGCGCCAGTGTTTCGGAAATGGCGTGTCGGGCTTCGTCATCGCGCGATCTCTTTCTTTCCCTCTCCCCTTGTGGGAGAGGGTGGCGGCGAGCGGAAGCGAGCCGTCGGGTGAGGGGTTTTCCCTACCCCCTCAGCAATCACAGTCAACACGCCTTCCAAATTAGACAGCACATCATTGTTCCAGAATCGGAGCGTACGAAAGCCATTGTCCGCGAACCAGCGGTCACGCTCGGCATCACGCACCGACTCGGCGTGCTGACCGCCGTCCACCTCAACAACGAGCCGCAGATCGAAACAGAGAAAATCTGCAACGTAAGGGCCGACCGGCACCTGCCTACGAAACTTGAGATTCTGAAAGCGTCGATCCTTGATCCCAAACCAGAGCTTTCGTTCTGCATCGGTCATCCGCGCGCGCAGATTCCGTGCAGTTATTCTGCGAGATGCCCCCTCACCCGCCTCGCGCTGATGGCGCTCGGCACCCTCTCCCGCAAGGGGAGAGGGAAGGTTCGACTGCGGCGCCCTCATCGCGCGATCTCCCATGTCGTCACCGGCTTTCCGTCGGCATCCTTGCCATCCTTCAGAACGACGCCCATGGCGGCAAGCTCCTCACGGATGCGGTCGGATTCCTTGAAGTCTTTTCGGGCACGGGCAGAATCTCGGGCTGCGATCAATTCTTCAAATCGGGAATTCAATGAATCGTCGGTTGCTGTCCTAAAAATGAATTCCTGCAACGTCTTATCCCACCGAGCGCGACCTAGGCCGAGAAAATCGGCAGCCCCCGCCAGCTTTTTCGCAGCCATGACGTCGTCCGCTCTCGACAGCTTTGCCCATTGGTGCATGTGAACGATGCCGCGCGAGAAACTTAGATCGTCCGCTAAGGCGTCGAGCATTTCAGACGGGATTGGGTAGCTCTCTGGTATGTTCGACAAGCTATGCGCAAACAGGGCATCATTCCATGTTCCAATATTTTGAAACGCTTCTTCCAACGAACTAACCGTCCAGTCGATCGGCGACCTGTAGTGCGTCTTCAGCATCGCGAGCCGCAGCACCTCGCCCGGCCACTTCCGCCCGCCGAACTTCTCCGTGATCAAAAGCTCATTGATCGTCACGAAGTTGCCCAAACTCTTCGACATCTTCTCGCCTTCGACCTGCAGGAAGCCGTTGTGCATCCAGGTGTTGGCCATTGTGGGCGTACCGTGGGCGCAGCGCGATTGTGCGATCTCGTTTTCGTGGTGCGGAAAAATCAGGTCGAGACCGCCGCCGTGGATGTCGAAGACGTTACCGAGATAGGCCGCGCTCATCGCAGAGCATTCGATATGCCAGCCCGGCCGCCCCCTGCCCCACGGGCTGTCCCAGCCCGGTTCGTTCTCGGATGACAATTTCCACAGCACGAAGTCGGCCGGATTTTTCTTGTGGGCATCTACAGCAACACGCGCGCCGGCCTTCTGCTCCTCGAGCCTGCGGCCCGACAGCGCGCCGTAGTCCGGCATCGACTGCACGTCGAACAGCACTTCGCCGCCGGCTTCATAGGCATGGCCGCTTGCGATCAGTTGCTTGATCAGCGTCACCATGTCGGTCTTGCCGTCAGCGCGCGGCAACACGAATTCCGTGGCGCGCGGCTGATGGGTCGGCGGAAGGCAGCCGAGCGCCGCGACATCGGCCTGAAACTGGTCGGCGGTTTTTTCCGTAACCTTGCGGATCGCCTCGTTCAGCGGCAACCCGGGGAAATCCCGGGCCGCGCGGTCGTTGATCTTGTCATCGACGTCGGTGATGTTGCGGACGTAAGTGACGTGACCGGCGCCGTAGATATGCCGCAGCAGCCGGAACAGCACGTCAAACACGATGACCGGCCGCGCATTGCCGATGTGGGCAAAGTCGTAGACCGTCGGACCGCAGACATACATCCGCACGTCAGACGGGTCGATCGGCGTGAAAACACGCTTCTCCTTGGTGAGCGTATCGTAAAGGCGCAGTTCCATGGAATCCCGTTCTAACAAGTGTTAGTTACGAGCGGGTTTTCGGATTTGACATTCGCCCATCGAGATCGCGGCCTGCTGGTTAGCGAATGTCAAAATCCGACCCCGCTTGCTGGCCGGACGTCCAATGATCTCATGTGAGAAAGACGGCCACAGCCAGCGAATCGCTA
>JBDTCP010000015.1:0-2788 GCA_039923555.1 Nitrobacter sp. | reverse complement strand
TCCCCGGCAGAAGCTCGACGGCGCCGCTGCAGCATTGCCGCGCGCCTTGCGCGCAAGCACGCACGTGCATCATCGTCGCTTTACGCAGATCTCTGGCGGGCTTACGCTGCGCGTGTTGCGCGCGCAGGTCGGCCACGCAAAACAGTCCGTCGCCGCAACCGGCGCTCGGCTCGCGCACTGCACGCAGGTCGTGCTGCGTCATCGCCGCGATCGCTTCGCGGGACTGGTGGTCCGGCTGAAGGCATCACGACTCGCCAATGCGCAGGCGCAGCGCGCGCAGATCGTGCGCGCAAACGAGCGCACCCAGCAGCTCGCAGAGCGGGCGCGTCGGGCACTCATCACCTCACTTCAGCGACATGATGCTCGCATCGCGCACTCCGGCCAGTTGCTCGCTGCGTTTTCCTATCGCGGCGTGCTCGCCCGCGGCTTTGCGTTGGTGCGCGACGATGCCGGACAGGCCGTGCGGAGCGCATCAGTGGTTGGTTCCGGCGCACGGCTTTCTCTGGAATTCGCCGACGGACGGGTGGCCGCAACCGCCGATAGCGATCGGCCCGCGGTGACATCGTCCAGTCCACCCGAATACAGTCCGAAAGGCCAGCCCAAGCCGACATCCGTCAAACGCACAGTGAAGCCCGCCGATCAGGGAAACCTGTTCTAGCTGGCTGTTATAAAATTTTGACATCGGACCTATCTATTTGAGATGATATCATGGCCGACGGCCTGTCCGTGGCCGGAGATGGGAGAGCAGCGGTGCTGAATAAATTCGGCCAGTCCGGCCAGGGCGAAGCGCAGGTGCAGTATCTCGACGGCGATTTCAAGGTGATCTCGCCGGGGACCTACGTTCGTTGCGCCGTCACCGACGCCCGCATTCCGCTCGACGAACTGAAATACTGGAGCGTCGACTTGCAGGAGGCTTACTCCCTCCCGAGCGCAGTCTTGCAGCGGCACTACCCCGGCGCGATCAAGGCTTCGGACTGAGCTCGAGCGATTTTCGATCGGCTCAACCCGTCATTGCGAGGCACGCAAGTGCCGAAGCAATCCATGTCTTTCAAGCAACTCTGGATGCTTCGCTTCGCTCGCAACGACGACGATCCGACCTTCGCGCAACACGCTAACCCTGTCGTGCCCCTGCGATCCGGTCCGTCAGGAACGACCGCAGCATCGCGTCATCATCGAACGCGAGCGTGACCGCGAACGGAACGATAGTCCGCAGGAATGCTTCGAAATTTTCGGCGTTGCGCAGCCGCGCCAAGTCTTTTTCCGTCGTCACCAGCGTCAGGCCATCCCGGTCGGCGGCGGTTTGCATTTTTGCGATGTCGCCTTGCGAAAACGGATGATGGTCGGCGAACGCGCGCTCCGCGACCACGTCGATGCCGCAGGCACGCAAACTCCTGAAGAATCGCGGGGGGTCGCCGATACCGGCAAAGGCGTAGAGGCGCCTGCCGCGCATGGCCGCAACCGATGCGTCATCGGGCTTAAGCTGCGCCCGCAGCACAAGGCCGTTCTGCGCGCCGATACTTGCTGCAACTTCGTCCGCAGCGGTTCCGGAGCCGACGATCACAAGCGCATCGGTGCGGGCGAGTTGCAGCGGCAGCGGTGCCCGCAGCGGTCCCGCCGGAAAAACCTGCCCGTTGCCGATCGCGCGATCTCCATCGATCACGATCAGCGAGATATCTTTCGCGACAGCGGGATTCTGAAAGCCGTCGTCCATCAGGATCACACTAGCCCCCAGCGCGCGGGCCGGGGCAATTCCCGCATCGCGCTGCCGCGACACAATCACAGGGACCGTCCCCGCCATCATCAACGGCTCGTCGCCGACATCGGCGGCCGTGTGCTTGTGCGGATCGACGCGCACCGGACCGCCCAGTCGTCCGCCGTAGCCGCGACTGAGAATGACCGGCGTTTCGCCGAGGGTGCGGAGGATGCCGGCCAGTGCGAGAACGGTGGGCGTCTTGCCGGCGCCTCCGACATGGTAGTTTCCGACACAGATGACGGGCACCCCGGCGCGCATACCTGTCCGCACCAGCCGCCGCGCGGCAATCGCGCCATAAAGGGCGGCCAGGGGCATGAGTAATCGCGAGAGCAGCGATGACGGCCTGTTCCAGAAGGCCGGCTCATGCATCGGCCGCTCCCCCTGCCAGCCGCAACTGCAGAAGATACGGCTCAAGCGCGGCCAGTGTGCGATCCAGCGCGCCACCGAGCCGGTTCACCACCTGGGCCGCGGCCGCCACCGAGGCCTTGCGCGCGGCCGCATCGTTCAGCAGATAGCCGAGCTGCTTCGTCAGCGTATCGCCGTCGCCGGCCCGGCGCGCACCGCCCGCGCGATCGAGCGCGTCATAGACTTCGGTGAAGTTGAAGACATGCGGTCCATGCACGATGGACGCATTGAGCTTGATCGCCTCAATCGGATTCTGGCCGCCATGCGGCACCAGCGAACCGCCCATGAAGACGATCGGTGCCAGCCGGTAGAACAATCCCAATTCGCCCATGGTGTCGGCGACATAGATTGCCGTCCTCGCCGTCGGCAATTCCTCCAGCGACCGCAGCGCGATCTGCGCGCCGGCCGCCGCGATCATGCGGGCGATCGCTTCGCCCCGCTTGGGATGGCGCGGAACGATTACGGTCAGCAGCGACGGGAAGTGGACCGCCAGCGCCCGGTGCGCGTTGAGCAGGATCTCTTCCTCCCCCGGATGGGTCGACGCCGCCACCACCACCGGGCGGCCGCGGGTCACCGACATCAGCCGTTCCAGCCTGGCGTCGTCGGCCGGTGGCGCCTGAACGTCGAGCT
>JBDTCP010000014.1:0-5846 GCA_039923555.1 Nitrobacter sp. | reverse complement strand
GCCTGAATGAACAGCGATGTCATCAGGATCAGGATCGACAGCGTGATCGAGATGGCCAGAAAGAGATCGAGAACCACCGACGGCAGCGGCAGGATCAGGACGACCAGGATGGTCAGGATGCCGAAGGCCAGCGCGAGATCGCCGCGCTTGAGCATGGTCACGATGTCGCTGAAGCTCGGGAAACCCGCCGAGGAGTCTGGGCCCTGGCCCGCCGTGACATCAACCATCGTCGCCGTTTCCCCCCGCGAATGCCGTTCGCGCGCCCCAAACGTCTGCGCGGCGGCCGAGGGGCCGCCGTTCCGAAAGTGAGGCACCGCACTAGCGTCCACGGGGTTCCTCCCGTTTTACGCGACTGACGACACTCGACTTCACCCGGATTCCACTGGGCAAATTCTGCCCGGTGTATGGTTAGCAAACGGTTAACGAAACCGCGTAAGCGCCTGTTTCTTGGTCGATTCCGTGCGCCGGAGGGATGGCGGCGCGCTGCCCCGTCAAGCTGCGGCTATGACCGGTAGGTGGACATCCGGCGTGCCACGGTCTTGCCTTTGCGATACCGCGATGGCGGCGAGCAGGACCCGACCTAACGAACGGTTTGGCGATGGAGATGAACGCTCGGTGAGGACGGAAGTTTTTCTCTAGACGCGCACGTTTGGTGGCTCAACAGGCCTGCATGCCCGCTATTGCGGAAGACAGGTTGACCGCGCGGCAAATGCCGCCAAAGTTGCGGGCGCTGTGGAAAGTTCTTCTCAGACGCTGCCGGAGTCGACTGCTTTCATCCCCGACTCGCGCCGGGCCTGGATGCGGCTGATCGTAGCCGTGCTGATCGGCTCGCTCGGCAGCGTCGGCATGTGGTCGGTTGTGGTTGCGCTGTCGGCGGTGCAAAGCGAGTTCGCCGCCTCGCGCGGCACCGCCTCGCTCGCCTTCACCATGGCGATGCTGGGTTTCGGTCTCGGTGGCGTCGTTACCGGCAAGATCACCGACCGCTACGGCATCGTCACCGCCATCGGGCTCGGCATCGGCATTCTGGGCCTCGGCTATATCGGCGCCGGCCTGTCGGCCTCGATCTGGCAGTTCATCCTTGTGCATTTCTTCATCGGCTTAAGTTCGTCGGCGACGTTCGGACCGCTGATGGCGGAAGCCTCGCACTGGTTCGACCGCTACCGCGGTCTCGCGGTGACCATCGCAGCCAGCGGCAACTATATCGGCGGCGCTATCTGGCCGCGGCTGTTGAACTTGGGCATGCAGTCGCAGGGCTGGCGCAGCACCCATATCGCAGTTGGCATCTTCACCGCGATCGCTATGACGCTGGCGCTGGTCGTGCTGCGCATGCTGATGGGTGCCGCGACGCGACGCAGCCATGTCAACGCGCCGCCGCCGCGTGTCGATCTCCGCCTCTCCACCAACGCGCTCACTGCGATCCTTTCTGTCGCGAGCTTCTCCTGCTGCGTGGCGATGTCGATGCCGCAGGTGCATATCGTCGCCTATTGTGGCGATCTCGGCTATGGCGTCGCGCGCGGCGCCGAAATGCTGTCGCTGATGCTTGGCTTCGGTATTGTCAGCCGGATCGGCTCGGGCTTCCTCGCCGACCGCATCGGCGGCATCCGTACGCTGCTGATCGGGTCGGTGGCGCAGTGTACCGCGCTTCTGTTTTATCTGTTCGTCGATGGCCTGACTTCGCTCTATCTGATCTCCGCGATGTTCGGCCTATTCCAGGGCGGTATCGTGCCGAGCTATGCCATTATTGTACGCGAGGCGATGCCATCCTCGGAAGCGGCGACCCGCGTCGGCATCGTGATTCTCGCGTCGGTGTTGGGCATGTCGTTCGGCGGCTGGATTTCAGGCGTGATCTTCGACACCACCGGCTCCTACGCCGCGGCCTTTCTCAACGGCGTCGGCTGGAATCTGCTCAACGTCACAATCGTGATGTTCCTGCTGTTCCGCGCCCGGCAGCGGTTCGCGATAGCGCCGATGACGACACGCGCGGTCTGATCGTAATGTTGAAAGGATAGAGGCCGCCGCGAAATCTCGCGACGGCCGCCGTTACGGCGTTATCCGGCGATGAACGGCGTCGCTGCCGCCAGCACCTGCGCTTTCGACATCGGATGATCGAACGCACCGGTCCACGCCCGCACACCACGCACGCGTCGCACCTCCGCGGCGTGACGCGCTTCCACGGAATGGATGCGCAGCGCGGTCGTCAGCAGTGCTCCGCCGCCGGTCAGTTTTGGCGCCTGGCCTTTGTATGCAGCCACGCCGGTATCTTCGAGGGTCTGCGAAACCAGCGCAAACGTCCGGAAATTATGGAAGATGTCCGGGTATTTGCCGCGCGCGGTGAAGTCGAACCGCGGTTTGGCGACAGCCGCTCCGCCGAGCGCACCGGTCAAGGTCGAGACGTGTTCGGATTCATGCCGACTGATCGTGCTGAACACCTCGTAGAACTGGCCGGGAATCACGCCCGACGACAGCGCGGTGCGATAGAACTCGTCTTCAAGATATTCGAGTGTCAGCGCAAAGTTCAGGATATCGACGACCTGCCGCGGCAAGCCCTGCGAAAATGCTTCAGTGGAAGCCGCCGCCAGGACCACTGGCGTCGTTGCGAGCACGCCGAGCTTGGTGGCAGCATTTCGAAAAATGTCACGCTTGGAGCCGAGGCGCGTCGCGAGTTCAGGATCGATGTCGTCAAGTATGCTTGATGATTGAGTCATGATATATTGTCCTTAATGATGATTGCGCGGAATCAGGGCAGCTTCGTTGCGCTGATAGGCGTGGCGATAAAGGGTCCAGCCGCGGCCAATACCGCCGATGGTGGGCGCGCTACATCAAGGCCGCTGAAGTCAACCACGTCGCCACCTGCGAAGGAGGAGGAGAGCGGATTGATGAGGTCGCGCAGGATCGCCGCGTGCCGTGCTTCAACGGAGACGATGGAGCCTGCCGCTGCGAGATATTTGGGGTTTCTGATCGCCGCGCCGCCGCCGTTGTAAGCGGACACGCCAAGATCCTCAAAGGTACTCGCTGTCGTCAGCACGCTCTGGCGGCTGGCGAAGTTGATCGCGGAAAAGTTCGGCTTGAGGTTCGGAATTCGATTGCGGCCGAGCGCCTTGGCGAAAAAAGAGCGATGCGCGACTTCATGGTCCCGAATGTCGTGCAGCACGGAACGCTCATAACCGGACATTCCCTGATAGGGCGTCGCGACCACCTGCGTGTAGAAGGCAGCTTCCAGCTGTTCCAGCGCATAGGCATAGTTCAGCGCCGACATCGCCGCCGCCGAGATCGACTGCGCCGCTTTGCGCGAACGCTTCTCTGAATTTAAGGCCGGGAACATCGACGCCGAATACGGCTGCGGACGCTGCGGCCATAGCAGCCCATTTCAGCACTGATCGCCGTGATGAACGAGCCTCCTGCTCGAAGCTTGAATCGTTTTGGTCTTGCATAAACTCTCTCCGCATAAGTTGCCTCGCCCCGATTGCGGAGAGATACGCTTTGGAACAGCGCATAGTTGCGCGCGGCAGACGAGAGTGTGCTCCAATATTTTGGAACCTTCTGAGAAGAATGATTCATGCTTCGGGGAATCGCAACATCCACCAAAACGGTGTTGACCACCTGGGCGCCCATGTAGCGCAGTTGTTGCCGAGCCGTAACGGCCCGAACGCGACGGCGATCTGTTCCGTCCCCGGCATCATGAAGCTCAGCCGAGTCGTGGAAGTTCCGGGCATGGGCCAAGACTCGACGGGCAGGGGTCCAGCCAAGCGTATTCGCCGCGAGAGCGCGAACCGGTCCATCCCGGGCGATCACTGACGTCAGGCGATGTCAGGTGCTGACGGCCACCATCGCCGGCACAAGCGCCGCATGGCTGACGGCCGAACTGACGAAATAGGCGAAGCCCAGCAGGATCAAGAATCCGATGAAGAACAGCGCGAAGAAAATCATCGACAGCCGTTTTGCGAAGCCGGATATCCCCGTGAATCCGAGGCCTCCCGCGACCAGCGAAATAACCAGACAAATCACCGCCCAGCGCAGCACATCCGCCTCCGGATCTTCCGTGACCCGGCCAGACAATCGCGGCGGGGGCGAATAGTTCCTGTCCCAGATTGCAGGCGATGAGCCGGCATTGTATGGGGTGTCGGCACCGTTGTGGCCGCCGCGCGCGGCCCTCGGCGGGGCCTGTAGCTCAATGGTTAGAGCCGGCCGCTCATAACGGTCTGGTTGCAGGTTCGAGTCCTGCCGGGCCCACCACGCATTCCTGCGGGATCGCCCCCTGTAATATGCGCGTAGAAAAGCCCGCTAGACGCGGGGTTTTCGTGACCGCTGGCATAGGCGTCTTGGTCTCTGGAGCGAGAGACCGCCAGAATTCGGAGCCAGTCTCGGGGGTCAAATATTCCGGACCTGGGCGGGATGCAATGATGCCGACGCTCGTCGCCGAATCGTGCCCAACAGATGCTGATGGGACAGTTAAACTAGGGGGCGAGCCCTAGTTTGCGGTGTTGCTCATGCCATTCGAAAGGACACTCGCGCAAGGACTCGATGCCGATGCCGCGAGGCAGACGTCCGTCGATCGCCGCCTGCACAAGGTCGGGTGCAAGGAAAGCGAGCGTGATGATGCGGTTGACTTGTCGAATGCTGCATTTTTCACGGGTTGCAATCTGCTCGATATCGACGTTTCCGACGATAATCTCATCCAGCCAATGGCGGCCTTTTGCAATGGCGGCGACGAGCTTGGCACGCGTTTCGGCCCGGATCGGTCGATTGTCTGATCGGAGAGCAACATCGGATGGCCGGATGATTTCTCGTGGTTGCTTGGACGGTCTTTTGGTCCAGGGGATGAGCAACTTCGCCACCAGGGGACCGCGATGGCTTTCACCGAGATGATCTGAGCCGGCATTTCCCGCCGGGGATGAGAAGTGTTCAGCGCCGGCTTCAAAGGCGTCACCTCGGCGCCTCTGACTCTCTAATGGTGATTTCAAAGTCACTGCGAGTTGACCAGACGTCACATCGACCTGCAGGACATAAGTCGCGATCAGGCTTTTGTCGGCCGGCCAGTTGCGATCGGTTGCCTTGGCTTTGGGGATGCTCTTTGAGCCGGTGTGCACGGTCGTTTCGATACCGAACCGTTTGCGAACTGCAGCAACGACGAGCGCTTCGATCTCGACCGCAGGGATCCGGTTGAGCGTCCCAGCCTTGGCTTTGCTGCCCTGGTTCAAACTTGACGAGACGTAATAGCGATAACGCACGCCATTCTTGATGGCGTAGGTTGGTGTCATGCGTTGACCCTGATCGTCGAAGATCAGGCCGATCAGAAGTGAGTCCGATGCCTGCCGGGTGGCCGTGTGATGGGTTCGTTGCTGCTCGAGCCTGGCCTGCACCGCGTCGAACAGACCTCGGTCCAGGATCGGCGGTTGTTCGCCTGGGAAGACGTCGCCTTTGTACCGCACCTCCCCGATGTAGAAGCGATTGCGCAGCAAATAGGCCAGCGGCCCCCGCGTGAACGGGATGCCGCCGACGGTCCGACCGCCGGTGAGGATCCTAACCCGTGTCGTGACGCCGCCCGCTCTCAGGTCCGAGAGCAGCAGGTTGAGGCTGCCAAGTTCCAGATAGCGGCGGAAGATGTGCCGCACCGTGTCAGCTTCGCTCTCAACCACCGTTATCTTACGATCCTTGGCATGGTAGCCAAGCGGCACCACGCCGCCGACCCACAGGCCCTTGCGTTTGGAGGCGCCGATCTTGTCCCGGATGCGCTCGGAGGTGACCTCGCGCTCGAACTGCGCAAAGGATAGCAGCACGTTGAGCGTCAGACGTCCCATCGAGGTCGTGGTGTTGAACTGCTGGGTCACCGAGACGAACGATACGCC
>JBDTCP010000013.1:0-2805 GCA_039923555.1 Nitrobacter sp. | reverse complement strand
TGGGGATCGGAGGCGGAGGCGCGCAGGGTCTCCGGCCCGATTCCGGTTTCGGCCAGAAACCGGCCCAGCCGTTCGGTGTCGCCCGCGACAAAGGAAAGCGCCTGAATGGCCACGATCTCAGCTACTTCTCGCGGGTTATGCACACGCTTTGTCATCGCAACTATTTGCCTTTCCGTAACCTATCGCCTCTACTTTGGACCATCATGCCCGAGTCCCTGAAACGTGTTCAAGCAAGTGCTAATCCGCTCGCACAAAGATCGCACTGCGCCTTAACGGCTTTTGAGCGAATTCTGGCGCAAATCTAAGTCCAGTTTACGGATAAGTGTTGTGATGCTCGGGCATGTTTCGCTCACCAAGATGGATGAGCGCATCGCCGATTGGAGGGCCAGGGTGGCCAAGACCGTCCTGATCGTGGAAGACAACGAGCTCAACATGAAGCTCTTTCGCGATCTGTTGGAGGCCCATGGTTATCAGACATCGGGGACCAGCAACGGCTTCGAGGCGCTCGATCTTGTTCGCAAGCTTCGCCCCGATCTCATTCTCATGGATATACAATTACCACAGGTGTCCGGTCTCGATGTCACGCGCTGGATCAAGGACGACCCAGAGCTGCGCGCGATTCCGGTGGTTGCGGTGACGGCGTTTGCCATGAAGGGCGACGAAGAGCGTATCCGCGAGGGCGGCTGCGAGGCTTATCTGTCCAAGCCGATTTCCGTCGGCAAGTTCATCGAAACCGTCCGGCGGTTTGTGGGTTAGGAGACAACGGTGTCAGCGCGTGTCCTAGTCGTCGATGATGTCCCCGCCAACGTCAAGCTGCTGGAAGCGCGGCTGTCGGCGGAGTACTTCGATGTCATGACGGCGTCCAACGGCGCGCAAGCGCTGGATATTTGCGCCCGTGCCGAATGCGACATCATCCTGCTCGACATCATGATGCCGGACATGGACGGTTTTGAGGTCTGCCGCCGGCTGAAGGCAAACCCGGCAACCCATTTCATTCCTGTGGTGATGGTGACGGCGCTGGACAGCGCGTCCGATCGCGTGCGCGGGCTTGAGGCTGGCGCCGACGATTTCCTGACCAAACCGGTATCGGATGTGGTGCTGATCGCGCGGGTCCGCTCCCTGACGCGTCTGAAAATGATGACCGACGAACTGCGTATGCGCGCCCTTACCTCACTCGAAATCGGCGTACAGGCGCCGGAGCGCGACGCGGTTGCCGACGCCGGGAAGGGCGGACGCATCCTGCTAGTCGACGACCGCGCTTCGTCCTATGAGCGGCTGGCGCCGGTGCTGAGCACTGAGCATCATGTCGATGTCGAAACCAATCCGTCCGAGGCGCTGTTTCATGCCGCTGAAGGCAATTACGATCTTCTCATCGTGTCGCTCGGGCTAGAAAATTTCGACGGCTTGCGTTTGTGCAGCCAGGCGCGCTCGTTGGAGCGGACACGGCACGTTCCGATCCTTGCCATTGCCGATGCCGACAGCAACGCGCGATTGCTGCGTGGTCTCGAGATCGGCGTCAACGATTATCTGCTTCGGCCGGTCGACAAGAACGAGTTGCTCGCCCGCGCCCGCACGCAAATCCGCCGCCACCGTTACACCGATCACTTACGTGACAACGTGCAGAACTCGATCGAAATGGCGATCACCGACGGGCTGACAGGGCTGCACAACCGCCGCTATATGGAAAGCCATCTGATCACGCTGGCCGAGCAGGCCTCGCTACGCGGCAAGCCGCTGGCCCTGATGATGCTCGACATCGACTATTTCAAGTCGATCAACGACGGCTATGGCCACGATGCTGGCGACGACGTCCTGCGCGAATTCGCGGTACGGATCCGCAAGTCCATCCGCGGCATTGATCTCGCCTGCCGGTATGGCGGCGAGGAGTTCGTGATCGTGATGCCGGAGACCGATCTGCACGTCGCCGGCATGGTGGCCGAGCGGCTGCGCCGCTCGATCGCGGGCGAACCGTTCGCGGTCCACAAGGGCGCGAAGCGGATTGATGTGACCATCTCGATCGGACTGTCGATCCTGGAGCGGAAGGGGGAACCGGTCGCCGACGTTCTCAAGCGGGCCGATACCGCGCTCTACCGCGCCAAGCATGACGGCCGGAACCGGGTCGTGGCTGCGGCGGCCTGATCCTCTGTCAAAATAAAAACGGGACCCGAAGATCCCGCTCAAAATCCACAATCGATCGCAGTGAGCTTACTTGATCTTCGACTCGCGGAATTCGACGTGCTTGCGCGCCACCGGATCGTACTTCTTCTTGACCAGCTTGTCGGTCATTGTGCGCGAGTTCTTCTTGGCGACGTAATAGAAGCCGGTGTCGGCGCTGGAAACCAGCTTGACCTTGATGGTGACCGCTTTGGCCATGGACAACCTCTGATGTCTGGAATCGGAAAGCTGGCCCGGCATCAGGCCCGCATTTGGCCGGCAAACTAGCTCCCACCCGCCCAAAGTCAAGGTTTTCGAGGGCCTTGAGGGCCTGAATCGCACGTTACCCCGCAAAGAACCGGTTTTTGACCGCGGCAGCCAGATTCCGGTTCTGCGTGCTTCGCAAGCGTCTCAGAACGACTCAAGCGCCCGGCAAAACATCCCTGTGCATCCTGCCGCCGTAAAAATGGAAGAACGGCACATCGGCATCATGACGCAGCGGACCGGCGGCGAGACGGTTTTCCAGTTCGCCGAGCACGTTCCTGGTTATGGAATGCAGGTCGGCGAGAGGGCATGAGCCGATCTCGACCCAGACCAGTTCCACAAGCTCGGCGTCGGGATGGATCACGCCATCGACGCGATGGGCGATCG
>JBDTCP010000012.1:0-10657 GCA_039923555.1 Nitrobacter sp. | reverse complement strand
AGGTTGTGGGGCGTCCAGGCCTCGTTGGCGTCGACGATCAGTTCCGATTCTCGCGCCTGCTTGCGCACGGCAGCGATGCGTTCGGCATCGCCATCGCCGCCGAGCTTGATCTTGAGGAGGGGCCGATGTGCCGCTTTGGCGGTCGCGGCGGCCATGGCCTCCGGCGACCCCAGCGAGATGGTGTAGGCGGTGGAGCAGGGGCCGGGGGCGGGACGATTGAGCAAGGCCCAGACACGCTGACCGCTGGATTTGGCTTCGAGATCGAAGAGCGCGCAGTCCAGCGCATTGCGCGCCGCGCCGGCCGGCATAGCTGACGCGAGGGATTGGCGATCCAGACCTGCGGCGAGAGGCTGCTGCATTGCGAGGAGGCTTGCGAGAACACCCTCAGGGGTCTCCCCATAACGGGCATACGGAACGCATTCTCCGCGTCCGGTGCGGCCGTCCCGACTGATCTCGGCGACCACCACGATGGCTTCAGTTTTAGCGCCGCGGCTGATCGTGAAACTCCCGGCGATCGGCCAGCGTTCGATGCGGCACCGCAGCGTTATTGGGTCGTTCGACGGCATTTCCAAATTGGACAAGTCCGAATCGCAGGGTTGCCGCAGCCGGCCATGATCGGGAAGGAAAGCGCCCCACCAGCCGTCGACGTCATGTTAAAGGTCCACCTTGTGATAGCAGAGATTCGGCGCGGGAGTTGGTCTTGGACGATAGCCCCACATTGGAGCAGATTACGCGAGGCGACGGTCTGGCGCTCTGTGCGGCAGGCCCCTGGACGGCGCGCTTCGCCCCGGTGCTCGAGCAGATCATCGCAGATGCCGAAAAACTGACTGGCAGCCGACCCAATATCTTCATCGATGTGTCGCAAGTCTCGAGACTCGACACTTTCGGGGCATGGCTGATCGAACGCCTGCGCCGCAGTCTGACCCAGGGCAATGTCGAGGCGAAGATTGCCGGACTTTCCCTGAATTATTCGAGCCTGGTCGATGAGGTTCGCCGTGTCCCGCCGGCCGGCCCGCCCCCGGTGCGTCAAAACGCGCTGATTAGCCTGCTCGAAGATGTCGGACGCAACGTTGTCGGGTTCGGATCGACGCTAACGGGCCTGATCGGGATGCTGGGCGCGGTGCTGGCAGCCAGTGGCCGGGTGATGCGCCATCCGCGTTCGTTTCGCCTGATCTCGACCGTCCACCATCTCGAGCAGGTTTGCTGGCGCGCGGTTCCCATCGTCGTTCTCATCACCTTCCTGATTGGCTGCATCATATCGCAGCAGGGCATCTTTCATTTCCGAAAATTTGGCGCGGATATTTTCGTTGTCGACATGCTTGGCGTCCTCGTCCTGCGTGAAATTGGCGTGCTGCTGGTTGCGATCATGGTAGCCGGCCGGTCCGGGAGCGCCTACACCGCCGAACTCGGTTCCATGAAAATGCGCGAGGAAATCGATGCGCTGCGCACCATGGGGTTCGACCCGATTGAGGTGCTGATCCTGCCGCGGATGCTCGCACTGGTGATCGCGCTCCCGATCCTGGCATTTCTCGGCGCAGTCGCCGCACTCTACGGTGGCGGTCTGGTGGCGTGGCTTTACGGCGGCGTTCAACCCGAGGCGTTTCTCATCCGGCTGCGCGACGCGATTTCGATCGATCACTTCGTCGTCGGCATGATCAAGGCCCCGGTGATGGCGGCTATGATCGGCATTGTTGCATGTGTCGAGGGACTTGCCGTGCAAGGCAGCGCTGAATCGCTCGGGCAGCACACCACGTCATCGGTCGTGAAAGGAATATTCTTTGTCATCGTGATGGATGGCGTGTTTGCGATCTTCTTCGCGTCGATAGGGATGTAGAATGGCCGGCAACATATCCGACCCTATTATCCGTGTCCGCGACGTCTCCGTTCAGTTCGGCACCACGAAAGTCCTGGATGGCTTGAGCCTGGACGTGAAACGCGGCGAGATTCTCGGCTTCGTCGGTCCATCGGGTGCGGGCAAGTCCGTGCTGACGCGCACGATCATCGGGCTTGTGCCGAAGATCGGCGGCAGCATCGAGGTTTTCGGCGTCGATCTTGATGCCGCCGATACGGCAGCGCGCCGCGCGGTGGAGCGGCGATGGGGCGTCCTGTTTCAACAGGGCGCGCTATTTTCGTCGCTGACCGTCCGTCAGAACATCCAATTTCCGGTGCGGGAATATCTCGACGTCTCGCAGCGCCTGCTCGACGAGATCACCATTGCCAAGCTCGGCATGGTCGGACTGCCGCCGGAGGTCGCGAACCGCTATCCGTCCGAACTGTCGGGCGGAATGATCAAGCGGGTGGCACTGGCGCGGGCGCTGGCGCTGGATCCAGAACTGGTGTTCCTCGATGAGCCGACATCGGGTCTCGATCCGATCGGGGCAGGGGAATTCGACGATCTGGTGCGGACGCTGCAGCGTACTTTGGGGCTGACGGTTTTCATGGTAACCCATGATCTGGACAGCCTTCATACGGCTTGCGACCGTATCGCCGTTTTAGGAAACGGTAAGATCATTGCGGCAGGATCGATGGCCGATATGCTGGCCTCGCAGCATCCCTGGTTGAGAGCCTATTTTCACGGCAAGCGTGCCCGCGCCGTCGTGGGTTGAGTGTATCGGAGTAGATTTGATGGAAACGCGGGCGAATTTCGTCCTGATCGGATCGTTCACGCTTGCTGTGATCGTGGCTGCTTTCGGTTTCGTTCTCTGGTTCCAGAGCCTCCATACCACCAAGGCTCGCAGCCCGCTTCGTATCGTGTTCGAGGGCTCGGCTTCTGGCCTGCGCAACGGCGGCAGCGTGAATTTTAACGGCATCCGTGTCGGCGAGGTGGTGTCGGTCAAGCTTGACGATCCACGCCGCGTTGTTGCCCTCGCCATGGTCGAAAACGCGGCTCCGATCCGGAAGGACACCGTGGTCGGGCTCGAATTCCAGGGACTGACCGGCGTTGCCGCGATTTCGCTGAAGGGCGGCGAGGTTGCCGCGCCGCCCGTACCCCTCGATGAGGATGGCGTCCCGATCCTTACCGCCGATGCTGCCGGCTTACAGGATGTAACCGAGTCGATCCGCGCGACATTGCAAAACGTCAATCGCGTCGTCGCCGAAAACCAGACAGCGGTGAAGAACTCGTTGCAGAACGTGGAGACGTTCACCGCCTCGCTCGCGCGCAACGCGGGGAAAATCGACGACGTAGTGCAAAAGTTCGATGAGGTCATGAGCAAGGCTGATGGCGTCATGACCAAGACGGATAACCTGATGCTCGGCCTCGATGCCATCGCCGGCGGCAAGGAGGGCGGTGAATTGCTTCAGACAGTGAAGTCGCTTCGCGAACTGGCCGACGATTTTAACAAACGGTCGGGTGCGCTGATGGCCGATGGCCGCCGCACTCTTGGCGACGTCAGCCGTGCCGTCAACAATCTGGATCGCAATCCCACCCGCCTGCTGTTCGGAGCAAGCGGCGGCGGCGGTGCGCCGGCTCCGGCGACATCAACTCGCCCTCCGAGGAGGCGGTGAGAGGACGCTGCGACCGCCCTGAACGCTTCGGGGAGGGAGGGATACCGCGATATACCGGATGCTTCCTATTCGGCGTTTTGAGCGAACAAAAACGGAGGCTCACGCCTCCGTTTTTCGCGGCCGAGTTCGTTGCGGCCGAGTGAAGCAAGTGTTATCCGAGCCGTCCCGCCGCATGCGCGAGCAAGGTATAGACCAGTCCGGTCTCCGAGGTCAGGTGACCGCGCAGCATCGCTGGCCCGCGCTCATCGCGCGCGACCTCGTCGAGCAGCCGCTCGAATTCAGTGATGTAGCGGTCGACCGTCTGTTTGAAGGCGCGGTCGGCGCGGTATTTGCGGGTGACCTCGTCAAAAGCCTTCTGGCCGGCGGGCGTATAGAGGCGCTTGCTGAAAGCCTTGCGTTCGCCGCGTTGATAGCGATCCCACATCTCTCCGGCCAGGTTACGGTCCATCAGGCGGCCGATATCGAGCGACAGCGAGTCCAGCGGGTTCGCGGCCGCACCTTGCGGCGCCTGCCGTCCGCGCGGGTTATGATCGTTGCCGACGGTATCGGCACGGCTCAGCAAATCCGAGAGCCAGCCGTCGCGTCCCTGATCCGCACCTGCCGGGCTAACCGGCGGGGCCTCTGTGCGGCGCGATGACGGAATGCCGAGGTCCGGCGGCGGCAAGTTTGACGCACTGCCGCTGTCGCGCGCACGAGGCGCAGAGCGTGCGGTGGTCTCGCGGCCACTAGCCGTCGCCATCATCGGCTCTTCTTCACGCTGCGAACCGGACCGCCCGTTGCCAACGACGTCGAAGCCATGGCCATGACGGGCGACGATCCGATTCAACTCGGCAAGGGCTTCGATCTGATCGACGATCACCTTGCGCATCTGGGCGGTGTTCTCGGCCGCCTCCTGCGGCATCTCGAGAACGCCGCGACGAAGCTCGTTACGCGTCGCATCGAGCTCCGCGTGCATTTCCGCGGACATCTGCTTCATGTCCTGCACCAGCGACGCGAACTTGTCGGTCGACTGCTTGAGCATCGAATCGGATTCCTGGGTGGCCTGCCGGCAAATCTCGTTCATGGTTTCCGATGTCAGGCGGCGTTCTTCCTCAGCAGAAGCGCGAACGGCCTCGAACTGACGGCTGATCGCAACCGATCCGGCGCCGGCGGTCTCGGCTACCACCCGCGCGATATCGCGTGCGCGCTCTTCGGCAGCGGCGAGAGATTCATCGAGCAGACTCGTGAATCGTGTCAGTCGCTGATCGAGATCGGTTGTCCGCAAGTCAATCGTCGTGACGAGCGATTCAAGCATGAACTTGCGTTCCTCGACCGACGATGTGGTGCTTCGGTTGCTCTGCTCGACCTGCGCCGCAGCTTCGACCAAAGCGTTTCCATGGATTTCAAATTGACCGGACAAAGCGCCAAGATCGTCAAGAGCCTTGGAAGTCTTGGTGTTGAACACCGTCAATTGGTCGTCAAGGGTCTGCGCCGCGAGACCATTTCGTGACGTGACATCGTTCATGGTCGATACGAAGTCGGCGACTCGTGTGACGAGCGCGCGCTCCAGCGAGTTGAGATTGTCGTGCGCGCCGGTGAGAACTTCCTGGAGAAGAATATTGCCCTCACGCAGCCGCTCGAACAGCGCGACCGTATCGGTGCGCAGGATCTTGCTGGTTTCCTGCATCTCGGTGACGGCCGCGACGGACGCCTGCCGCGAGTGCTCGATGGCGGAGCGCGACGCCTGCTCGAGGTCCTTCAGTGACTTGTTGACTGCTCCGGTCGCAGTTTCACCGGCATTCGTGATGGTGCGGACGACGTCGGAGCCATTCGCAACGATTGCCTGCGAAAACGCCTGTCCTCTGACCTCGATCGACGTGAGGGCGTCAGCGGTGACGCGATCGATATCGGAGTTGAGCTGATTGGCCTTGCTGCCGAGAGCCTCAACCAGAGCTCCGCGCTTGCTGTCGATCAGCTGCGAGAGACGGTCCGTTTGCTGCTGGACGTAATTGACGATTTCATCTGTTTTACCGGTGATTGCCGTGCTGAAGCTGCCGCTGGCGGTAAAGATCGAGCGCTCGGCGTCGGCCGACGTCGATTTGACCTTGGCGCTGACTTCGTTCGATACGGAAACGAGGGAGGTCTGAGCGCTCTGCGCGCTCGCCTGAATGATCTCCGTGGTATTCGCTGCGGCCGCGTGGAGGGAGCGTTCGATGTCCGAAGAGAGTGCCTTGATCTGGCTGGCAGAATCAGCGGAGGCGGTGGTGAGCGAACTCTGCGCCGCGCGTGCGCTGCCGAGAATGGCGGCGGCGGTGTCGGCTCCGACCGCCGTCAATGTCCGTTCGACGTCGTTTGCCAGCGATTTGACGTGACTTGCAGCATCGGCGGAGGCGTTGACGAGCGTGGTCTGGGCCGCCCTCGCGCCTGACAGGACGGTGTCCGCGGTCGACGTGCCGACTGTAGACAGCATGCGCTCGACATCGGCCCCAACCGTCGTGAGAGTCCGCTCGATGTCGCTCGCGAGCGATTTGACATGCGTCGCGGCATCCGATGATGCGGCGACCAGCGTGGTTTGCGCCGCGCGCGCGCCGGCGAGAACCGTATCCGCCGTATTGGTGCCGGCGGCGGACAGCGTCCGCTCGACATCCGCTGATAGGGATTTGACCTGGTTCGTCGTCTCGGCGGATGTGTTGACCAGCGTCGTCTGCGCATCGCGTGCGCTGGTGAGGATAGAGTTGGCGGCGGCGGTCCCGGCGGCGGTCAATGCGCGCTCGACCTCCGTCGACGTCAGTTGAAGTTGCGCGCCCACGTCGGTCGAAACCGAAAGCAGGGACTGCTGGGCGGCGCGAGCGCCAGTCTGAATGGTTTCGCTGGTATTGACCACCAGGTTGGTCAGCGAGCGTTCCGCCTCCTCGACATGGGACTTGATGCCGAGCGACAGCTCTTCGGCACGCGCCAGCATGACATCGCTGGCCTGCCGTCCGCTCGATTCGAAGCGGCCGGCCACGGCCTCGATCCGCGTTCCCAGCAGATCCTCAAACTGCGCGACACGTGTTTCGATCGCGGTCGCGACAAGGTTGACGCGCTCATCGAGACCTTGATGGATTTCCTGGAACCGCGCCGTGACAGTATCCGCGAGGTGGGCGCTGCGATCGTCGATCGTTTCAGTAACTCCGGAGACGTGCCCTTCGATCGCCGCGGCGGCCTGCGCTGCGCCTTCGGTCAGCGATGTTGTGAGGTGGGTGAGGCGGCTCTCGATCGAGCCGATCGCATGAGCGGCGCCATCGGACAGCGACGAGGTGAGGGTACCGAGCCGGTTGTCGATCGTTTGCGTGACTGACTTTGCACGCGAATCGAATGTTTGCTCGAGCATTTTCAGGCGGCCGTCGACGGATTCGTCAAACGACTTGATTCGGGTGTCGAGCGAAGCGTCGAGATTGGTGACGCGCGACTGAAGCGAGGTTTCGAACTGCACCAGGCGCTGATCCAGCGCGGTACTGATCTCGCCGCCGTTTGAAGTCAGCCGCGTATCGAAGGTATCGACATAGTCCTTCATGCTCTGGGCGATGTCTTCCGTGCGCTGACCGAGGCGATCGACGATCTCGCCGCCGAACGTCTTCACCGTGCGGTCGAACTCCGAGATGTGGCGGGTAATGAGCGCGCCGAGCGTGCCGCTGTCGCGCGCGAACTTCTCCGCGAGTTCGGTGCCTTGATCTTTCACCAGTTGATCGAACGCGCTCATCTGAAGGCTGAGCGTGTCGTGCGCGGTTTCGGTTTGGGTGACAACGTTGGCCACCAGGGTGTTGACCGTGACGTCGAGCGCCTCGCTCGCCTTGTCGCCGCTTGAGAGAATCCGGGTTGCCAGCCGGTTGCCGGCCTCGTCGATCTTGGTGACCAGATCACCACTGCGAAGTTCGAGCTCGAGCAGCAGAGAGTCGCTGGAATTTTTCAGGGAGTCATGAACCTGTTCGGTCCGATCCGAAATGCCATCGACAATGGTCGACGATTTCTGCTCGAATTCGCTCGTAATCCGATCGAGCCGCTCGTTGAGCATCTCATGAACGCGATCGGCCAGATCGACGAATTCGTCGTGGACGTGACCGGTCTTGAAATTGAGGCTGGTGGTCAGACGCTCGCTGGCGTCGAGCACGGCGCGCGCGGTCTCAGCGCTGGCTTCTTCCAGCCGGTCGAGCAAGTCGCCGCCACGCTCGCCGAGCGCGAGGATCATGTTATCGCCGGCATTGCTGAGCGCCGTCGTGATGTGCCCGCCGCGCTCTTCGAGCGCACCGGTGATGCTTTTTGCGACTTCGTCGACACGCGACGCGATAGCATCGCTGATCAGTGCAATGTCATGCCGAAGATCGATCTGCACCCCTGAGATGGCGCTGCGGACCTGCTCGGCCTGGCCAACCAGGTTGTCGCGCTGATGCGCGATATCCTGGAGCAATGCGCGGATCCGCACCTCGTTGTCCGAATAGGCGCGCTCCAGCGCGGAGACCTCGTTCGTAACCAGGGTTTCCAGTTCACCGGCGCGGGCGATGGCGCGCTCGACGCCGTCTCCCATCGCGGCGACCTCGCGCCGGATCGCTTGTCCGACCGTCACCATGGAATCGCTGGTCGCTCCCTCTGGCTCGGAGAACCGCATGGCGACCTGGGCCATCGATTGGGCGATCATGCGCAGTTCCTGGCCGCGCCACGCCAGACTGGCCAAAAAGTAGAACAGAAGGACAGGTGCAAAGAACAGGGCGATCAGGCCGGCGAGAACGAGTGTGGCGGCGCTGCCCTGGCCGAGCGCTGTCTGCAGCGAGGGCAGGAAGCTGATCGTCAAAAGGCCGGCGCCGAGAATCCAGACGCCGGCGAAAAGCGTGGCGAGCGTATAGACATTGCGGGTGGGGCGGCCCTTCTGGATGGCCTGAAGGATTTGACCGATCGTTTCGCGATCGTCGTTGGCAGGGCGCCGCGTAAAATGCGGCCCTTCAGCGGGTTCGAAGGACGGCCGGTCTGCGTTGGCGCGCGCGTCAAGTCCGTCATCGCCGTAGCTCGCTGCAGACGGCAGGACCGGCGGTGCGATATCCTGACGGGCCCCCGTTTGATCGGTATCTCCCGCGGGCGCATCGCCGATGTTCAGCGCCTCCTGAATGGCGGAAAGAGCGACCTCTGTCGGATCTTTGACCTTCTTCGGATTGTTCGCCATCAGTCCACGCCCTCGTGTTACGCAACCCGCAAATTAGCGTTCGTCGCCGCAAGTCACCGGCCCCGACCCCCCAAGCCGGTCTCGGACGAGGCCGCCACCATCGCCCGTCTTGTCGGTCACTTCCCCCAACATCCTATTGGCTTGGCGTCTCGAATGAAATGGTCGTGATTAATACAATCTTAATCATCGTTAACGGCCGACGGCGGTAAATGCTTCCAGTTGCTCGAAATTATTGAATGGTCAGTCGGTTTCGCCAGGAACGGCGAGGGAACCCGACGCCTGTACGCGAAACGTTCTGTTAACCAGTCCTGTGATTGGCTTGGTGGGATTCCGCGCGGAAGCGCTGCGCGGCGAAGGTCCGGATTGCAGCAATGCCGCTTCAGCTTGAACAGGCCGAATGGATGCCGTCGCCGCCGTTGGTCCCGGACGACGGTCCGATCGATTTCGACCATCTCCACCGCATGACGCTCGGCGATGATAGCCTTGAGCGTGAGGTTCTGGCGATGTTCGCGGGCCAAGCCGCCCAGCTCGCCGCCGCGCTGTCGCGGCTCCCTTCGGAAGCCGCAACCCTGGCGCACAAGCTGAAGGGCTCGGCGCAGGCGATCGGCGCGGTTCATGTCGCGGCCGCCGCGGCTGACCTGGAGACTGCGCTCCGCAACGGCGCCGATCCGGCGGAGCCGCGGGCGACGCTGAACGACACCATCGGCGAGGCTTGCCACGCGATCGACGCGATCCTGCGCCGCGCCTGATATGCGGCTGGCGATTCCTGAAGACTAATCCGCCTTTTTGCGCCGACCGCTGGCGCTGGCCGGAACGTTTCGTTATAGGACAGCCGGACCCCTCCTTAATCAGAACCACGTTCGGCAGCCCTGCACCCATGACCAAGATCAACTTTGTCGACCATTCCGGCGAAACCCGTACTGTTGACGTCGAGAATGGCGCCACCGTCATGGAAGCGGCGATCCGCAACGCTGTTCCGGGCATCGAGGCCGAATGCGGCGGAGCCTGCGCCTGCGCCACCTGTCACGTCTATGTCGACGAAGCCTGGGCCGAAAAGGTCGGCAAGCCGACGCCGATGGAAGAGGACATGCTCGACTTCGGCTTTGACGTGCGGCCGACGTCGCGGCTGTCGTGCCAGATCAAGGTGAGCGACGAACTCGACGGCCTCGTGGTCTCGACGCCGGAAAAGCAGGCCTAAGGTTTCAACGGAAAAGAAAAAGAAGCTGAGATGAGCGAAGCGATCAAGACGGATGTGCTGATTATCGGTGCGGGTCCCTGCGGACTGTTTGCCGTGTTCGAACTGGGGCTGCTCGATATGAAAGTGCATCTTGTCGACATCCTCGACAAGATCGGCGGGCAGTGCGCCGAACTCTATCCGGAGAAGCCGATCTACGACATTCCGGGCATTCCGTTTGTGACCGGCCAGGGCCTCACGGAAGCGCTGCTGGAGCAGATCAAGCCGTTCAACCCGACATTCCATCTCAACGAGATGGTGGAGCGCATCGAGAAGATCGGCGATCCCGGATTCCGTGTCACCACCGACGCCGGCCAGGTGTTCGAATGCAAGGTCATCGTGGTCTCCGCCGGCGGCGGTTCATTCCAGCCGAAGCGTCCGCCGGTGCCGGGCATCGAGGCCTATGAAAACACCTCGGTGTTCTACGCGGTGCGGAAGATGGAGCAGTTTCGCGACAAGGAGATTCTGATTGTCGGCGGCGGCGACAGTGCGCTCGACTGGACGCTAAACCTGCACCCGCTGGCGAAGCGCATCACGCTTCTGCATCGCCGCGACGATTTTCGCGCAGCGCCGCACTCAGTCGAGCAGATGCGCACGCTGGTCGCGGACGGCAAGATGGACTTGAAGATCGGTCAGGTCACGGCGCTGGAAGGCGAAGCCGGACAACTCACGGGCGCGCAGGTGAAGGGTAGCGACAACGCGATGTCGAACGTCAGTTGCGATACCATGCTGCCGTTCTTCGG
>JBDTCP010000011.1:0-24840 GCA_039923555.1 Nitrobacter sp. | reverse complement strand
CGCGCGGCGGCGCGGCTGCTCTGCGATGTCGCGACGCTCGACGATGTGCTTTCGGGTCAGATCTAGATGTACGAAGTCGATCATTTCCGGGACGCGTGGCGGTTTCTGACTGTCCTTCCAGTTGCGCCGTCGCCGAACGCCATGACGCCGGACTGGCTGGCGCGCTCGCTGAAATACTTTCCGGCCGTCGGCATTTGCATCGGTGCAGTTGCGGCGGTGGTCTGGCTGCTGGCAGGCCGGATATGGGGCGATATGGCCGCCGCCTTGCTGGCAGTTGCCGCGAGCGCGATCATGTCGGGCGCGCTCCACGAAGACGGTCTTGCCGATACCGTCGATGCATTTGGTGGCGGGTGGACCGTCGAGAAGCGTCTCACCATCATGAAGGACAGCCGCATCGGCACCTATGGCGCGCTGGCGCTCGGCTTCGGCTGTCTGCTGCGCGTCGTCGCGCTCGCCGCAGTGCCGCCGTGGGCCGGCGCGGCCGCCCTTGTCGCGTGCCATGCCATGGCCCGGGCAACACCTGCCTTCGTCATTTCGCGGCTGCCGTACAGTGGCGACACCGCGGCGATGAAGGTGGCCTATGCTGAGTCGCCGCTGCGGGCGGACGAGTGGCGGTCGCTGGCGATCATCGCAGCCGTTGCGGTGCTACCGTTCGTCTTTGTATCGGTGAGGGCGGCGGTGACGGGTCTTCTGCTTGGCGCTTGCCTTGCCGCCGCGCTTGCGTTCCAGTCGCGCAGGCTGATTGGAGGCTACACCGGTGACGTGCTTGGCGCGGTCGAGCAGGTGTTCGAAATCGGCTTCTTGCTTGGCGTGGCAGCCGTGCTGAGCAACTGAGGCATCCAACAAGACGGCCGCCGGATATTGTCTGACCCGGCGGGTTGCAAACCTACAACGCTCGCATGCGTGGTACGTCAGCCGTGTTGGAAGCGGCACCGAGCGCTATTCGCTGTTCCACGACCGCATGATGGAATTGCTCGAGCACAAGGCTGAACGCGGAGAGACCGCCTTCCTCAATGATCCCGTTGTCATAACAATCGAGCGTCTCGCGCAGTAGATCGTCGGCCTCGCGTTGCAGGGCCGCCAGCTCGTCCAGCGAATTGACTTCGCGTACCTTGGCGATTTTTTCCAGCAACTGATCGCGATGCTGGGTGCTCCCTTCCTGCTCGTCGCGACGGAGATAGTGACGCAACCCGGCGGCGCCTGAACCGAGACCGGACAGAAGCAAAACTGCCGCCCAGATATAATCGCTGTATTTCTCGAGGAACGTACGCTCGGTGCCGTCGATATAGGCGGCTGCACCGGGGTGTGCCGGCAACGCCGCGTCCTTGTCGGTATCGGGCTTGGCGATCCGCGCCGCCGTCGGCAATTCCCGCGCGAGCGACCGCCGCGCCGCCAGCAACTGTCGGGTCAGCGTGCCGACCGTTGTTTCGGACAAGCCTTTCGGCGCGACGATCACGTGGTTGACGCCGACGGTGTCGATCTTGTCGTCGGGTCTTGCCGGCGAGGAACTGAAGGAACTGCCCGGTATTTCTTCCGACTCGTAGCGAGAATGCCGTTCGGCAATGGCTTCCGAAACATCAATCGGAAGAAATTTGGGTTCACCCCTGAGCTTCGCAGTCAAGGCGATCGCTTCGGCGGTGATCTTGCTGTCGAGCGGGCCGACCGTCATGAACGCATCGAGTGACGGATCGCGGATCATGTCCATGATGTGAGCAACATCGAACTGGCTCACCGTGACTTTGTCGGGATTGACGCCGGACTCGGTGAGAATGACCCGAAGCAACGTGACGTTAACCTGACTGCGGCCGATGACGCCAATGCGATGACCGGCGAGATCGCTGATTTCCTTGATCTTCGGCGGCGGCTCCTTCTTGGCGGTTCTTGCCTTCACACCGGGAGACGACCAGAGAACAACGACGTTCTTGCGGAGGATGGCGACGGATTCGGCATCCGCAGGCATGTCGAGATCGCCGCGTGCGACGGCGAGATCGGATTTGGCCGAGCCGAGCAGCGCAACGCTCTCGGCCGCGCCGCCCGTACCGATCACCGAAAGCCGAACCGAATTGCGGTCCCGTTCGAATGTCTTCGCGAGCGTCTGGATCAGCTTTTGATCATCGCTTCCTGTTGGCCCGACCGCAATTCTCAGCGTCACCGGCCGCAACGCGAAGTATGCCGCGACGGCGCAGAGAATCAGCAGGCCGGCAAGCAAAGCCAGCAGCGCCGAGTTTTTGCGGCGGCGCGAGGATGGCAGTCGCTTGTCGCTGGAATCGTTCGTTGCAGACATATGACCGCCGGTTCAGACCGTATTCATGGCCGATTGCCAGCTACGGAGAGGCCAAAGGTAGCACGCTTTCGGCCTGCCGGCGCGCCGCCACGCGGCCCGCCCGTCACATCCTTAACGTCGGAAATCCGGCGCCGGTTGTGGCCGGAACGCTTTTCGTGCGGGCCATCTCAAGGGCAGTTGATAGGAAGTGCCCTCGAATGCATCGGCACCTCGGCCGATCCGCGCGATGGCATCGATCATGGCGCCGTGGCGTCCCAGGAGATCGTCGGCCAGCGCAACCATCAGCCGGTTCGGCGTCACGAACGGCGCGCGCCGCCGCAACTCACCGGCCAGATCGTGCTCGCTGCCGGGGTTGCGGTCGCAGGCCATGATATACGCCGCCGCACTGGAGCGGCTGATTCCCGCCCAGCAATGAATCAGCATCGGGCAGACGCCAGTCCAGCTTCGTTCGAAATCGAGAATGGCCTCGACGGCCGCGCGGTCGGGGATCACGAGGCCGGGCCGCGCCTCGACAATGTCATGGAAGGCCAGATGCAGATGTCGTTCGGGATTCATTCCGTCGGTCGCGCCGACAGTAGACCCCGGCGACAGCATGGTCAGCATGTCGAACGGTCCAAGGCGCGCCGCGACGTCGCGCAATCCGTTCAACGGACTGACATGGATCATGGTCTCTGGGATCGCAGGCGCGACGTCAGTTCGTTCAGCCTGCAACCACAGGTCCTCCGGCCTTTTTCCAGGCATCGATTCCGCCCTCGATATGCGCGGCATTGGTCAGCCCCGCCTCCTTGGCCGTGGTGACGGCCATGGCTGAGCGTTCTCCAAACGCGCAGAAGAACACGATGCAGCGTCCGGTTGCAGCGGCAACCTCGCGCAGCATGCCGCCGGGTTTCAGATTGTCGGCGATGTCGGGATAGGGCGCATGCAGCGCGCCGGTCAGCGTGCCGTGCTTGGCGCGTTCGTGGGCTTCGCGGAGATCGACCAGCAGGATGTCGGGCTGGCCGAGCCGGGTGATCGCCTCGCGCGGCGTCAGCGCCAGACCCTGCTTCGCCAGATCGTCCTGCCTGAGGCCGACATGCATGTTGGCCGGGATCACCACGTCCATCAACTTCGGGTTCGGCAATTTCAGGTTGTTCATCAACTCGATGTATTCATCCACCGAGCGCACCTGAAGCCGCGGGTTGTGGCGTTTCTCCTCGCCGATGGTGGAGACCGTATCGCCTTTGTAGTCGTGCGCGTCAGGCAGCCTCAAGAGCCGGTTGAAGATCGACTCATACTGAGCGCGGGGGCTGCCGTTCTGGAAATCGGTGCGGCCGGTGCCGCGGATCAAGAGCGTGTCGCCGGTGAAGACGCGGTCGCCCATCAGGTAACTATAGGAATCGTCGGTGTGGCCCGGCGTGTACATCACATCGAGGCCGATGCCTTCGATCTTGACCGTGTCGCCGTCGCCGACGCGCATCGAGACCACGTCGGCCTTGGTCTGCTCGCCCATCACGGTGACGCAATGCGTACGGTCGCGCAGTTCGCCAAGCCCGGTGATGTGGTCCGCATGAAGATGCGTGTCGATGGCCTTCACGAGCTTGAGGTCGAGTTCGCGCAGCAGCTGGCAGTAACGGTCGACCTTCTCCAGCACGGGATCGAGAATCAGCGCCTCGCCGCCGGCGCGGCTCGCCAGCAGGTAGCTGTAGGTTCCGGAGACGCTGTCGAACAATTGGCGAAAGATCATGGCCGATCTACTCTTCGTCATTCCCCGGTGCGCAATTGCGCACCTGTGGACACGCGCCTTCGCGTGGACCCGGAATCCAGTATAATCCAATTTCTGGATTTCGGGTTCGTTTGCGCGGGAAATGACAGCTTGTATCGCATAAAAATCCAGCTTGTCGCGAATCGCGTCCAGCCCGGCCTTGGCGTCACCAGCGCATCGTCGTCACCACGACCGTCAAGGCTGCCACGAATGCGCGGCGTTTCAGAGCATCCAACGCGTGTCGTCCGTTACGGCCGCACATAGCTCCAGCCCTGTTCCTGCAACTCCATCAGCCGCGCCACTCCCAAGGGCACAATTATCGTTCCAGGCAGCATCTCGAGCGGACGGCCTTCCTTCTTCTCCATATCTAGCTTGGTGTTGTTGCAGGCCGAGAACTGGATCTTGTTGGGGAGTGCGATCGCCTTGAGGTGTGTGATGCGCTCCTTCACCGGCGAGGTGTCGTCGCGCAGCATGTGGAGGCCCGGTCCGCATGCCATGATCTCGACGACGACCGTCTGGTCCGTGCCGCGATAGTGCTCGATCACGTCGGTGGCGTTGGTCAGCGCGAAGTCCATGGTATGCCGATCGTTCTGGTCGACCTGGATCACAAGGCGATGCGTCAGCTCGTCGGCGGAACCATTCGAGGTGAATGCGAGCAACAGGCCCGCAGCGGCGACGAGGGGACGAAAAAATTTGTTCATGATGAACTCCTAAGGACGAACAAGCGTATAGCCGTTTTCGGTGAGCGACAGGATCTGGCCGACGCCGACCTGCACGGGAATGGCTTTCGGAAGGATGGCTGGACGTTTTCCGGTTTCGCGCTCGATGGTGTCGAGCGTGTTCACGCAGACGTCGAACCTGACGCCCTGCGCGATCAGGCTCTCGACGCGCGCGCGGTTGGCACTCTCCGTCCGCAGCAAATCGATGCCGGGACCGAACGTGACCACCTCGACGGCGATTTTATCGGGACCATAGGCCTTGATCAGGTTATTGGCGACGCTGAGAACGAGGCCTTCCTTTTTCGGGTCGTTGTCGGACAGTTGCAGGACGATGCGATGCTCGGCGAACGGCTTGTCGGGAAGCGGCACGGGCTGGGCCCGCAGGACGAGCGGCAACAGCATCAGCATGGCCGCCGCTATCATCATGCCTCTTCGTGTCGGCATGTCGGTCATTTTGCCAAGCCCGGATTGCCGTCGACGTCTTTCAACGTCACGTTATCGCGGCGGGCGCCGCTTGTCTTGCCAGCGCGCAGATGCTTGGCGAAGACATCCCACACTGGCGCGCCCTTCTGTTCGTTGACCGAGGCCCAGCCGGCGACTTTGTAGCTTTTGCGAGGGTCCAGCGAGCGTCCGTTATCCAGCTTCAGGTCCGAGATTCGGTGGCCGATGGTCTTCGCAGGTGCGCAAGCATACGACAGGCCGCCGACGCGGACCATGTCGCCGCCCTGCTGGTAGTAGGGATCGGGGTTGAACAGGTTATCGCAGACATCTTCGAGAATATTCTTGATCTGGCCGCCTGTCATGGTCTGGACGTAGGTCTCGGGATAGGTGCAGGCGGTTTCCGCGAGTACGTCTTCCATCGTCACGGGCTGCCCGGGCAGCACGCTAGTCCCCCAGCGGAAGCCCGGCGACAATGCGATCTCGGCATCGAATGCGCCGCGTAGCGCGTCGCAGATCAGCGTGTCCACGGTCCCGTTGAAGTTACCGCGTCGATACAGCAGGTGGTCCGCGGTCGCAATCTTTTCGGCATAGGCCGCCGCGTGCGGCGCGCGCGCTCTCTCGATCAGGGTCTGCATCGCGGGGTCCGGCTTGAGCAGTTCGGAGAATACCGGCAACAGCCGGTAGCGGACATCGCGCATCTTGCCCTTGGCGAGATCAAGGTCGATCACGGCGAGGAATTTTCCGCTCGACCCGGCATTGGTCACCAGCGTCGTTCCGCCGGGATTGCTGACGGACACTGGTTGCGGCACGGCATCGTGGGTATGGCCGCCGAGGATGACGTCGATGCCGGTAACCCGGCTCGCGAGCTTGAGATCGACGTCCATGCCATTGTGCGACAACAGGACGACGGCATCGACCTTGTCGGTCTCGCGCAACGAGTTGACCAGCTTCTGCAACGCGTCGTCGCGGATGCCGAAGGTCCAGTCCGGCGTGAAGCGTTTCGGATGCGCGATCGGCACATAGGGAAAAGCCTGACCGATCACCGCGACGCGGTGGCCGCCGATTTCCTTGATCGACGCCGGCTTGAACACGCGGCCAGAGGCGGCGTCAAAGGCCGGCGCGTCATTGAACGCGGCCTCCTCGGTGAGAAAGACATTCTGCGCCAGGAATTCGCCCTTGAAGCGAGAAAGGTTGTCGCGCAGCGTTTTTTCGCCGTAGGTGAATTCCCAGTGGCCGGTCATCGCCTCGATGCCGAGAAGGTTGGCGGCGTCCACCATGTCGGCGCCGCGCATGGTGTTGGCGAGGCCGGAGCCCTGCCAGAGATCGCCGCCATCGAGCAGCATGGCGTTGCCGGTGCCGGCATCGCTGCGGAGACGGTCGATCAGCGTCTTGAGGTGAGCAAAGCCGCCGAGCTTGCCGAAGCGTGCGGCCGACTTCTCGAAATCGAGGCAGGTGAAAGCGTAGGCGTCGGCGCTGTCGGACCGGATCTGGAAGCGATCGAGGAACGCGCGGCCGACCAGATGCGGTGGCTGCCCCTGCATCGCGCCGATGCCGAGATTGACACTCGGCTCGCGGTAGAACATCGGCAGCAACTGCGCGTGAGTGTCTGTGATGTGCAGGATGCGGGCGTTGCCGAAGCCTGCGAGTTCGTACACCGCGGGATCACTGGCCGCGCGGGCTATGCGCGGCAGCGCGCCGGAGAGAACAGCGGCGCCGGCGGCTTTCAGAAGGTCGCGGCGGCGGAGGGTCATGGGCTGGACTCATACAACTGAAAAGCGCGATGTTTTCCGATTCTGATCACCCGGTTCGTCATTGCGAGGACTCAAGGGCGGCGCGAAGCCTCGTTCCATAGCGACGAAGCAATCCATTTTCCCCTTGTAGCCGCTGGATTGCCTCGCTTCACGCGCAAAATTGGCAAAGGTCAATTTTGTCGCGAGTTTGCGATGATGATTCGATCCAACTCACGCCAGGTCAGCGAATCTCCATCTTCTTCCAGGCGTCCTTCTGCTCGTTGGCCTGGAACACCGCCGCCTTCGACAGCATTTCAGATTTTTTCGAGTCCTCAATCGCCTTGTCGAAATCGCCGGCGTCGGCGGCTTTCTTCGCGTCGCTCAGCGCCTTCACCGCCGTTGTCCACTGGTTGCGCAGCTTGCCGGCTTCGTTGTTGGCAGCTTCGGCCGCGGCATAGGCCGCTTTGTAATCGGCCTCGGTGCTTGCAGCCTGGACGGAGGTCGCGGCAGCCAGCAGCATTGGTATCGCGCAGAGAGCGGAGAGACGCTTCACGCTGCTCATGGCCGTGCTCCCGGACCGGAAATCGGCAGACCGTTACTGACATAGGACAAATAATATTCGAGATCGCGGTATTCATCGTCCTGCGGCTTCAGCGGAACCCCGCGCACCTGGCTGTTGCATGAGGTGAAGCGGCGGCTGGTCGTGCCCATGCCACCCCATTCGGAGCGGTAGATCGGCATCGCGTTGAGGATGCCGAGCGCGGGCGCGAGAACTTCGGCCCGGATGCGCTCGCCCGGACTCTGCACATGGCAGGTGGCGCAGGAGAAGTTGAGCTGGCCGCGGCGCGTATAGAAGTAACGCTTGCCGTTTTGATAGGCTTCGAGCGCGCGGGGATCATCGGGAATTTTGATATCGAACGGCTTGCCGCGCGAGGTGAAGGCCATGTAGGCCGTCACCGACGCCATCTCGTCCTTGGTATAGGAGAACGGCTTTTCGCCGTTGCTCTCGAGGCACTGGTTGATCGCGAGCTCGAGCGTGATGACCTTGCCCTGCTTCTCGTCGAAGGTGGGGTAGTTCTGACGGATGCCGATGCCCTTGTCGGGAAAACAGTCAGCGAAGGTCTTTCCATTCTTGAACGGCTTGTTGAACAGCTCCTTGCCGGCATCGAGCGCGAATTCGTAAGGAGGAAACTCCTCCTTCTCCTTCCACTGCTTGTAGAGACCGTCGTCCATCGAATACGGCCCGTTGACGAAGTCCTCCAGCTTCACCTTGGGAAACTTGTCGGTGAAAAACTTCTGAAACGCCTTGAGATCGGCCGGTGGGTTCGGGCGGTCGGCGGCGTGAGACACCTGCGCGGCGCCCAACATCAGCGCCGCCAGGACAAATCCGGTTGCCGCCGAGCGGAAGGTCAATCGCATGTCTGTTCTCCGCCTGCCGCGCGCCGCCATTACTGAATTTTTGCCGTGGAGGAATCGGAAGCGCCCTTGTTGTCGACCCAACTGATCTTGAGATCCTCGCCCTTCTTGCCGCCCTTGAAGCTGAACTTCACATAGGGATCCTTCGAGACCGCCGGTCCCCAGTCAGCGATGAAAACGGGCTTACCGTCATATTCGAATGTCAGTTGCTGAATGAAGTGCGGCGGGATCAATTCGCCGGCGGAATTTTTGACGAAGCCGGAATCCATCGGGTGCTGGATCAGAGCCTGGACTTCGGTGGTATCGCCGCTCGAGGTTGCCCGGATGCGGATTGTCGATGCCATGATTACTTCTCCAAATATTTCGCTTAGCCGCCGCAGCCGCCGACGGTGACCTTGACTTCCTTGCTGGCGCTATAAAGCTTGCCGCCGGCCTCCACGATGGCGATGACGTTGCTCGTCTTCGCCATCTTCAGGCGGTTGGCGATGCTCGGCATCGTCCCGGCCGGGATGACATAAGAGGCGGCCAGCGCGTTCGGATTCTCCGCGACAAGAATCGAGATCGAGGTTACGCCGGGCAGACTCGTGGTGACAGCAATGGGCACGACCGCGCCGTTCTCGGCGATCTCCGGCGCGTCCATCTTGACCTTGTCGGATTTCTCCGCGGTCCTGCCGTAGAGCGCCTTGATCGCGCCATCGGTTCCCTTCACTTTGAAGGCGGCGTCGGGATACTTGTCGTTGGCGGCTGCGAGCGCAGGCGCAAGCCCGAAGCGGATGCCGCCGAGGCCTGCCAGCGCAACGACCGCCGCGCCTTTCAGGATCAGCCTCCGCGTCCCCTCAACGCTGCCGGGTATGGAAACGATCATGCAGTTTCTCCTTTGGGAGCGGCAGGGATCACAGCGTTTGCAGGAAGTCGACGACCGCGTCGATTTCCTGCTCGGTGAGAATGTGATTTCGCCCGAACGGCGGCATCACCGTGAGGGGATTTCGCTTGGTTTCGTCGGTGACGATCGCGACGAGGTCGGCGCGGTTCGGATATTTGCTCTTGATGCCGGTGAGGGCGGGTCCGATGTTGCCGGCCAGGTTGCCGCCCTTGATCTCATGACAGGTCAGGCAATTGCCCTTGCTGCGATCGAATGCGAGCTTCTGTCCTTCGGCGGCGGCGGATTGCGCGCGCGCCGGACAAGGGGTGACGGCGGCAACGAGCAGCAACGCGGTCGCCAGCGCCGGCGTCCAAACGGACTTCGTCAAAGGGATCATCGTCAAAGGCGGTTCCTTCGGCTTCAATTCCGGTTGCGTCACGTCGTGCGGGTGAAGGCTTTGGCTTCCGCCGCGGACGTAATTTTCACATCCTCAGGTTCTGCACAAGCGCTCATGCATCGCTTGCTTACCGTCGGATTTCGGTTCCGTTCTGATATTATTCAGGTTCCGGGCCGTCAATGCACAAACGTCATCGGCCGCGCGGCCGAAATGCAAGGCGATACCGTTGCCCGCCGGCAACCCAGCGCACGGTGCATTTTCCCGAGCTTGTACAAACGGCGTCCAAGGCCGATAAGCGCAAGAGACAGCAGTGCGCTCGCACGTTCGATCAGGGGGATCGGCTGCGGCCATCCGCGAAGGATATCCTTCTTATGGCGCACTACACCGTCGAATTCGGCAAGGATGGCCGGCACGTGGAACCCGACGGACGTCTCGACGCTGCCGCGTTTCATCGCAACCATGCCGCGATCTGGGCGGTGCTCGAAAAATTCCTGCGCGGCAAGACCGGCGACGTGATCGAGGCCGGCAGCGGTACCGGGCAGCACGTCGTTTGCTTCGCGGGGCACACGCCCGCCATCACCTGGTGGCCGAGCGATCTCAACGACAATCATCTCCGGAGCATTGCGGCGTGGATCGCTCACCAGAATCTCGCCAATGTCCGCCCGCCGCTGCGGGTCGATCTGTCGAATCCGGAGTGGTGCGCGGAGATGAGCGACGGTCGCGGACCCGGCAAGCTGCTCGCGGTGTTTTGCGCCAATGTCGTGCATATCGCGCCGTGGCGCGTCGCCGAAGGGCTGATCGCGGGCGCGGCGCGCTATCTGCAAGCTGATGGCCGGCTGTTTCTCTATGGGCCGTTCAAGCGTGATGGCAAGCACACCGCGCTCAGCAACGCGGTGTTCGACACAAGCCTGCGCGAGAACAATCCCGAATGGGGCGTGCGCGATATCCAGGAAATGACGGCGCTGGCGCAGCGCAACGGCTTGACGCTCACGGAGATTGTCGACATGCCCGCCAACAATCTGATCCTCGCGTTCGAACGTGGTGCCGCATGACGATCTCCACGGCTCTCGCGCGAGACTGAAGATCGAGCAGCCGGTGCTGCTCGCGCCAATAGCGGCGGTCACAATGCGGCGGCTGGTCTATGCCTCGCGCTGGCGCAACAGATCGTCGAGATCGAGAGGGCGAGTGAACATCGCGAGGCCACCGTCGGCATCACGTGGCCACTCGTCCTGCGGGCGGTCGTGGTAAAGCTCGACGCCGTTCTGATCGGGATCGCGCAGGTATAGCGCCTCGCTGACGCCGTGATCACTGGCGCCATCGAGATGAATGCCGGCCTTGCGCACCCGATGCAGCGCGTCGGCCAGCGCCGCACGCGTCGGATAGAGGATCGCGGTGTGGAATAGCCCGGTGGTGCCCGGCGCGGGCGGCGAGCCGCCCTTGCTTTCCCACGTATTGAGTCCGATGTGATGATGATAGCCGCCAGCGGAAATGAACGCGGCCTGATCGCCATGGCGCTGCGTCAATTCGAAGCCGAGCACCCCGCAGTAGAAACCGAGCGCGCGTTCGAGGTCGGCGACCTTGAGATGGACATGTCCTATCCGCGTGCCGGCGGCAACAGGAGCAGATGCATCGGGCATGGCGCGCCTCCGAAGATGTCATCACCGGGATTGACCCGGTGATCCATCCTTTTTGTAGAAGGATGGATGCGCGGGTCAAGCCGGCGCACGACGGTTCAGCCGGGATCGCAAACCCGACTTACCGCAGCGGCGGAGCGTACATGATGCCGCCGGCATTCCAGAGCTGGTTCAGGCCGCGCGGAATTTTCAGCTTCGAGTCGGCGCCGACATTGCGGTCGTAGACCTCGCCGTAGTTGCCGACGTGGCGGATGATGCGCGCCGCCCAGTCCTTCGTCAGCCCGAGATCCTCGCCGTATTCGCCTTCGGTGCCGACCAGCCGCATCACGTCGGGCTTCTTCGACCTCATCGCCTCGTCGATGTTCTTCGATGTGACCCCGAGTTCCTCGGCGTTGACCATTGCGTAAAGCGTCCACTTCACGATCATCATCCAGTCGTCGTCGCGCTGGCGGACGACCGGCGCCAGCGGCTCCTTCGAGATCACGTCGGGCAGGATGAAGCTCTCATTCGGCTTGGTCAGCCGCAGCCGCAGGGCGTAGAGCTGGGAGACGTCGGCGGTCAGCACATCGCATTTGGTCTCGTCGTAGGCCTTCAGCATGTCCTCCAGCTTGCCGAACTTCATCTCTTCGTAGCTGATGTTGTTGGCCTTGAAATAGTCGGCGAGATTGAGTTTCGTTGTCGTGCCGTCCTGCACGCATATTTTGGTGCCGCCGAGATCGAGCGCCGAGTCGGCCTTGCGCGAGGTGCGCACCATGAAACCCTCGCCGTCGTAATAGGCGACCGCCGGGTAATAGAGGTCATAGTTTGTCTCGCGCGACATGCTCCAGGTCGAGTTGCGTGCGAGGATGTCGATCTTGCGGCTCTGCAATTCCTTGAAGCGTTCGCTGGCGTCGAGCGGGACGAACTTCACCTTTGTCGGATCGTCGAAGATTGCGGCGGCGACCGCGCGGCAGAAATCCACGTCGAAGCCGGACCAGTTGCCCTTGTCATCCGGAATCGAGAAGCCGGGCAGCCCGGTGTTGACGCCGCACAGCACGGCGTCGCGCCGAACCGTGCGTTTCAGCGTCTTGGTGTCGTAGCGCTCGTAGGTGATCGCGGCCGTCGCGATGGCGGCAGCGATGGCAAGGCCAATCAGGAGACCGCTTCGAAATGTCCGCATGGATAGTCCTTCTCGCAATATCGGGAAAATATCGATGTGATGGTGCGACGCCCAGCAGAACTAAAGCTGAGGTTTTTGCCGAACGATCACCTTGGTGCCGACCGGAACGCGACCATAGAGATCGGCAACGTCGGCGTTGACCAGCCGGAAGCAGCCGGACGAAATGGCCGTGCCGATGGTGTCCGGGCGGTTGGTGCCGTGAATGCGATACACGGTGGTGCCGAGATACATCGCGCGGGCGCCGAGCGGGTTGCCCGGGCCTCCGGCCATGAAGCGCGGCAGATAAGGCTGGCGCGCGATCATCTCCGGCGGCGGAGTCCAGTCCGGCCATTCCGCCTTGCGTGTGATGCTCAGCAGGCCCTGCCACTGGAAGCCGTCGCGGCCGACGCCGATGCCGTAGCGGATGGCGCGGCCATTGCCCTGGATAAGGTAAAGATGGCGCTCGGAGGTTTGAATAATGATGGTGCCCGGCGGCTCCGTGGTGCGGTAGAGAACGATCTGCTTCCTGAATTCAGGATCGAGTTCGACGCTGTCATCGGCAATCAGGCCGGGCTCATCGCCGGCGTCGGGCCGCTGTTGCTGTGCGAAGCTGTGTGTTGCCGAAAGCATCAGGCTGGCCACGGCGACCGCCGCCAGGATCAGGTACCGAAACGCGATCATCGCTGGTCTCCTCGCCGGGATAGCGGCAGATGCTCGCCGCCAGCGTGCCCCGTATCACGCGCAGCATAAAATCTCACCGGCGGCGCCATGGCAAGCGACCGCGGCACCGGCCAGTTAGCTTAAAACTTTCAGGAAATAGCCCGCGACGTGGGTAGACCTCACCTCGAGACAATCCAGAGTCGCAATCCGAAAGAGATCAGCCGCTACGCGGTAAACCATCTTCTCGGTCCGATGGTCGCTATCGTGTTGCCGGAACGCAGCTCGGCCCGGAGGGGGCATCCCGTCCGGGCCGCTGGAGATTTGGCTTGAAAGTCGAGAGCGTATACCGATCAGGCTGCGAGCGTTACGACGCCTGCGCCTTTCAGGAGTTCAGCGAGCTGCTTGCGGGCATAGAACATGCGGGTCTTCACGGTGCTTTGCGGAATGCCGATGATCTCGGCGGCCTCTTCGACCGTTTTCTCGTGATAGTAGACGAGGTGGATGATTTCGCGATGCGCGGGGGAGAGCTTGGCGATGCAGGCGCGCAGAATGGCGCTGACGTTGCTGCGGTCGAGTGACGTCTCCGGCGTGTCAGCACCGTCGGCGATTTCGCGGACATTGTCCTGGTCGATGTCCTCGTGGCGGCGCTGGCGCAGCGCGGTCAGCGCCTTGAAGCGGGCGATCGAGAGCAGCCAGGTCGACACCTGGGAACGGCCCTCGAACTGGTCGGCGGTGCGCCAGACGTCGAGGAATACCTGGCTGACGATGTCTTCCGCTGCCGTTGCGTCGCGCAGGCTGCGCAAAACGAAACGATAGACCCGCACGTTATGGCGCGAATAGAGAGTATGCATTGCCGTCCGGTCGCCGTCGGCAATCCGTTCAAGCAGCATCTCATCCGTGGTCGCCTGGGCGGCGATAATGCCCTGGCAGGCGGCTGCGTTGATCGCAATGACGTTTTGCATGACTGGCTCCCCGTTTTTCGTTGGGAAGATTGTTAGCCAGCCAAGGTTTCAGGGAGTCTGCACGAAAAGCGGAAAATGGTTTCGCGGAGGGGAAATTGTTTCGTCCGCTCATTCGCGACGAAACAATCGGCGCAAATCCTCGCGCGTTTTCCGCAAAAGTGGATCTCGGTTTTGCGATCAGAATACGGGCAAGTTGTTGATTTCTTGCGGCTAACCGGATTCCACTTAGCCGGAAGAGCTCTGGTCATTAAGGTCGTTAGACTTTAGGCGTACAGACCGGCTTTGAAGTCTTCCAAGCGTTTCTTGAAACTGGTCCGGATGCCGCGGTCCGAATGCCTTCGCGTCGCAGCGGTCGCGCTCAGGCCTTGTCGCCGGAGGGTGAAAACAGATAACCCCCGCCCCGGATGGTCCGGATCACCGCCGGCTTCGTGGGGTCAAGCTCGATCTTGCGCCGCATCCGCATGATCCGCAGATCAATCGCGCGATCGAAGGCCTCGCTGTCGCGGGCATTGGCCAATTCGAGCAGCCGCTCGCGCGACAGAACCCGCTTCGGGTTGGTGGCGAAGACTTTCAACAGGCTGAATTCCGACGCCGTGAGCGGATGTTCATTGCCTTCATCGTCACGCAAGGCCTGCGCCTCGAGATCGAGCCATTTGGTGCCGAAGCGGACGAGCTGCCGGGCCGCGGGTTTGGCCGTGGCGGTGTCTGGTGGTGCGGCGTCCGTTTTCGGAGCACTCCGCCGCAGCACCGAACGGATACGCGCCATCAGCTCGCGCAGCTCGCAGGGTTTTGCGACATAGTCATCGGCGCCGAGTTCGAGTCCGACGACGCGATCGATCGGACTGGCCGTCGCCGTCAGCATGATCACCGGTATGTTGATGCGGCTCTTGAGGTCGCGAATAATCGAAAGACCGTCCTCCTCCGGCATGTTCAGATCGAGCACGACAAGATCGGGTGTTTCAGCGTCGATGGCCTTGCGCAAGCTGTTGCCGCCGTCGCACAGCGTGATGGTAAAGCCGTGCATCTTGAGATAGTCGCCGACCATTTCGCGGGCTGGCGCCTCGTCGTCGACAATGACGATATGCGGGTTTCGGCTCATGTCAGAGCATAGCAGGCAGGATGATGGTAAAGGTCGATCCCTGTCCGGGGCCGCGGCTGTCGGCGTTGATCTGGCCGTCATGCATGTCGACGATCCGCTTCACGATCGACAGCCCGAGGCCGGTGGAGCTTTCGCCGGCAGTGGGTTTTGCGGACAGGCGTTGAAAGCGGCCGAACAGCCGCCCGAGGTCTTCGGGCGACAGCCCTGCGCCCTCGTCGGTGACGCGGATGACGGTGTTGTCTGCATCGTGATCGACCAGCAGCGTGATCTTGCCGCCGATCGGGCTGTACTTAATGGCGTTGCTGACGAGATTGTCGATTGCCTCGCGCATCCGGTCCTGGTCGCACATCGTGGTGCGACCGGTCGGCGCCGAGACGGCGATGGTCTGCTGCTTGTTGACCGCGGACGGCTGGTTGGCTTCGGACACCTCGGCGACCAGTGCCGCGACATCGACCGGCTCGCGCCGGATCGTGATGTCGAAAGCATCGGCCATGGCGTCGGAAATCAGATGGTCGACCATCGTGGTCAGACGCCTGGTGGCGTCACGAATATGATCGACCTGCGAGGTGATAGTGTCGCTGGGCGAGCCCGTGCTGATCAGCTCGGACAGCATTTCGGTGCGGCCAAGGATGACGCCGAGGGGGTTTTTCAGGTCGTGCGCGACGGTGCCGAGAATCTCGTTCTTGAATCCGTTGGCGCGCTGCAGCCGCAGCCATTGCGCGGAGAGCCTGCGATTGGCTTGCATCAACGCGCGGGTGCGTTGCGCGACGCGGTCTTCGAGCTGCGTGTTGGCATCCTGCAATTGCTGGTAGAGGATCACGTTGTCGAACGCGATCGAGAGGCGACTGCCGAAGATTTCAACCAGCGAGCGGTCCGTGTCCGACAGATCACGCTCGGCCTGCAGCAGCACCACGACCTCGCGGCCGCTGCCGGTGCGGATATAAAGCACGGAGCGATGATCGGCGAATTCATGTTTGCGCCGCTTGAAGGCAGCATCGACCATTTGCTTCAAATCGGAGTCGAGCGATTTCTGCGCCATGGCTCCGATGAAGCGGCTGTAGCAGCCGGATCCCGCCAACACCGAAAAATCGTCGCTGATCTTGCCGCCGTCGCGTAGCACCAGAATACCCGCACAGTCGACATTCAAGAGCGATGCGATCTGCGTCAGGACGCCCTCGGCGAGACGCTGCATTGATTTGAAATCGTAGAGTGTTGATGCAGCATCGATGATGATCTCGAGACCACGGCGGGTCTGCATCATACGCTCAAGCTGCTGATAGCTGCGCAGCGCCGCGGTCAGGGAGGTGAACAACTTGTCGGCGGTAAGTTCGGTTTTCGCCTTGTAGTCGTTGATGTCGTAGTCGACGATGACGCGGCGCTCCGGCGCCTGTCCGGGCTGTCCGGTGCGCAGGATGATGCGCACGGTTTCGTTCTTGAGGTCGTTGCGGATGAACTCGACGAGGTCGAGGCCGGCGGCGTCGGTCTCCATGATGACGTCGAGCAGCACCGCGGCGATGTCGGGATGCGAGCGCATCAGATCGCGCCCCTCGGCGGCGGAATAGGCCGACAGGATGTCCAGGGTCTGGCCGTTGAGGCTGTAGTCGCTCAGCGCGAAGCGCGTGCCGTCATGCACGGCCTGATCGTCGTCGATCACGGCGATCTTCCATTTGCGCACCGTCGAGGCTTCCGGGCAATCGGCGCCGGAATCGTCGATCAGGTGGAGGACATCATCCTGGTCGGCCATTGCGTGGTCTCGCTGTCTGTTTCACCCTTGCCCGCGCTGCCGGCGGCAGCTCGCGGCATGATAATGCGAAAGGTTGTGCCTTGTCCCAGCCTTGACTCCAGTATCATCCGGCCGCCGAGCTGCTGAGTGACGAGATTGTAGACAATATGAAGCCCAAGACCGGTGCCGCCCTCGTTGCGGCGTGTGGTGAAGAAGGGATCGAAGGCCTGCCGCTGGACGTCCGGCGTCATGCCGGCGCCATTGTCCGAAAAAATGATCTCAATGTCATTATCGGCGCGCAGGCTCGCCGCGATCGAAATCGCGCCGGACCGTCCGTCCGGAAACGCGTGGTTGGCGGCGTTGAGAAAGAGGTTGGTCAAAATCTGCCCGTAAGAGCCGGGATAGCCGTCGATGATCAGACCTTCGGGCACATCGACAGCCAGGCTGATCGGCGCCCGTTTGAGGATCGGGCGCAGGCTGGAGACGATCTGGTCGGTCGCTTCGCTGAGGCCGAACTGACGGCGTTCGGCCTGAGACCGGTCGACGGCGACCTGTTTGAAGGACTGGATCAATTCGCCGGCGCGGTGCAGGTTCGCCACCAGTTGCTGCGCGGCGTCGCGGCATGTCCGCACGAACTCCTCAAGCTGCGACCGCTTCAGCGGCGTGGCAGACTGTAGTTCGGCCTCGAATTTGTCGGCGCGCCGCGCGAAGCTCGATGCGACAGTCAAGCTGATCCCGATCGGATTGTTCACCTCGTGCGCCACACCTGCGACCAGGCCGCCGAGCGCGGCAAGCCGCTCGGCGTTGATCAGGTTCTGCTGCGTGGCGTTCAATTCCAGCAGGGCGCTTTCGGCCCGTTCCTTCGATGCCCGCAATTCGTCCTCGGCGTCGCGTTTGGCGATGGCGTTCTTGCGGAAAACCTCGACGGCGCGCGCCATGGCCCCGATTTCATCGCGCGCGTCGGTGCCAGCGACCGTGCGATCGTAGTCGCCGGAAATTATGGCGCGCATCGAGGTCATAATCTGCCGCAACGGTAGGCGGATGCTGATCGCGATGACGACGCCCGCGACGATGATGATCGCGAGAAAGATCGCGGCGATCGACAGCATCTTGCGGAAGATGTCCGCGAGCGTGTGGTCGAAAGTCATTTGCGCGCTCTGCTCGCGCTGCCTCATCTTGATCGACAAACCGTCGATCGCGGCGATGGTCTCCGCCTGGCTGGCGTCGATGGAGTTACGCAGCAGGTCCGTCCGCTTGGCGAGCAATTCGGAGAGGTTTCCAATGCCGTCGTGCAGTGCGGATGTCCGGGTTTTGAGCCGCTTCAGCGCGTCGCGCTGGAGATCGTTGTCCGAAAAGTCGATCATCACCGGGATGGTGCGTTCGATCGCATCGGTATTCTTGCGGACCTCATCGGCGCTGGTCAATGCCGGCGCCAGATAATAGGCGTTCGCGGCCACCAGCGTCGCGGTGAATGTCTCGCGGGATTTCCCAAGGGCCGGCCAGATCCGGGCCTCGCGGCGGCTGGTCGCCCCCTCGATGATCGAGTAGAGTCCTGCCATGTCCTTGGCAGGCGCCAGGATCTGGTCCTCGTAGGTTCTGGTAATCGTCGTCTGCAATGTGCGCAGTTCACCAAAGCCGCTGAGGAAGCGTTCAGTGGCAACCTCCAGTTCGTCGACCGAGCCCGACAGCATCGGATCGGTCGAGGCGCGCGTGCTCAATGTGCCAAGTACGGCCTCGCGCAGCAGCAGGATTTCCGCGAACAGATCGGGACTGGGCTGGTTGATGTAGCGATGGATCAGGTTTTGCAGCCGACCGGTCTCGCTTTCGAGAACCGCAAGAATCTTGTCCGAGTTCCTCACCTGGCGGACATCGTCCCGCGCGGACCCCAGGGTCTTGGCGCCGCTCCAGATCAGCATCGCCAGCGCCAGCACGACCGCGGAATTCAATGCCGCGATCGAGAGGATGCGCCAGCGGACCGGAATTGCGCGAACCAGCCCGATGGTGCCCGAACGGCCCTGCGCCGCCAGATCTTTCCGCTGCTTCGCAGCCGTGCTGTTCTGGGATTCCATTGAAACCAAGTTACTTGACCTTGCGGATTCGTACGATGTGGCCTGTCGTCTGCAATCCGCGTTGTGCCTTCATAAAGCTGGGCCTTCAAAGACTCCGGCGATAGCTGCTTCGAAACAACTGTCGGCTGGCGATCTTAGCGCCCGAAAGCTTCGTCTGTCGATGCAAGTGAAGCCGCCCGGAATCCGCGACACGACGGCGGGACGGGACACCGGCGCTTGTCCCCTTTGAGGGAGTCATTTGTCCGAAAAAAAGGTTCAACGCGATGAAGCATTAACGTGGCTGTGGCCGCTTGATGGCGGCTATCTGCGGCGCCGGTCATGATTTGCAGCGGTCGTCGGATGGTCTTATCAGGAGCTCATGGCGGCCGGGCCGTCCGGCCTCGCCGCGGGCGAGGGCGAGGCAAGATGCGCGCACCTGCGTGGAGACTGGCGCTGCTGATCTGTGCGGTGCAATTCGTCGCTGCACTTCCGGCCCCGGCGCGCGCTGTTACCGAGATCATATGGTGGCACGCGATGTCTGGCGCGCTCGGCCGGCAGCTCGAACGGCTCGCCACCGAATTCAATGCGTCCCAATCCGAGTATCGGATCGTGCCGGCTTACAAGGGCAACTATATCGAGACGGTGACCGCAGCGATCTTTGCGTTCCGCTCGCGGAGCCAGCCGGCGATCGTGCCGGTCAACGAGGTCGCCACCGCCACCATGATGGCGGCCCAGGGCGCGATCTATCCGGTGTTCGAACTGATGCGGGATGAGGAGGAGGCGTTTTCCCCGGCGGCTTATCTTCCGGCCATTACCGGCTACTACGCGATGTCGCGGGCAACCTGCTGTCCTTCCCGTTCAATGTCTCGACCCCCATTCTCTATTACAACAAGGATCTGTTTCGGGCCTCTGGTCTCGATCCCGAGAGGCCGCCGAAGACATGGCCGGAACTCGGCGAGACCGCGAAGAAGCTGCGCGATGCCGGCGTACCCTGCGGCTTCACCACCGCGTGGCCGTCGTGGATCAATGTCGAGAGCTTTCTCGCCTTGCACAATCTACAGATTGCAACGCACGCCAACGGGTTCGGCGGACTCGACGCCGTTCTCGTTTTCAACAACCCGCTGATGGTCCGTCACGTTGCTCAACTCGCTGAATGGCAGAAGACCAAAATTTTGGACTACAGCGGCCGGGCGACGGTCGCCGAGCCTCGTTTTCAGCATGGCGAATGCGGTATCTTCATGGGCTCGTCGGCGACGCGAGCGGATATCATTGCCAATAGCAAATTCGCCGTCGGCCACGGGATGCTGCCGTATTGGCCGGATGTCGAAGGCGCGCCGCAGATCACCATCATCGGTGGCGCCACGTTGTGGGTGCTGCGTGATCGCCCGCGTGAGGAATACAAGGGCGCCGCAAAATTCTATGCCTACCTGTCGAAGCCGGAGGTGCAAGCGGCCTGGCACCAGAACACCGGCTATCTGCCGATTACCCGCGCGGCATTCGATCTCACCCGCGCGCAGGGCTTTTACGATCGCAATCCGGGGGCAGCGATCGCGATCGAACAGATGACGCTGAAGCCGCCCACCGGAAATTCAAGGGGGTTGCGGCTCGGATCGTTCGTTCTGATCCGCGCTGTCATCGAGGACGAACTCGAACAGGCCTTCAGTGGCAAGAAAAGCGCGCAAATCGCGATGGATTCGGCGGTCCAGCGTGGCAACAAGCTGCTGCGCCAGTTCGAACGCACCAATCCGTGAGGCCTACTCCTTCTTCGGCTCTTTCGACATCCGTTCGAGGCGCTCCTGCATCTCTTTCATCTGACGGCGAAGCTCGTCGATGTTGTCGCCGCCCTTGGAGGTGTCAGGCGTTTTCTCCGGCTCGGGCGTGGTGGTCCCACCGCGCGGCGGCACGAACGGTTTGAACATCGAGAAGGTGCGCTCGAACATCTCCATATTGCGGCGGACATGCTCTTCGAGCGGAGCAAAGGGCGTGCCGCTGAAGGTGTTGGCCATCTGTTTGCGGAATTTCTCCTGCTCGCGGGTCAGCATGTCGATCGACTGTTCGAGATATTTCGGCACCACCATCTGCATGCTGTCGCCATAGAAACGGATCAGCTGTCGCAGGAATGTGGTCGGGAGTAGGTTCTGGCCGGCCTTGTTTTCCTGCTCGAAAATGATCTGCGCCAGGACCGAGCGGGTGATGTCGTCGCCGGTCATTGCATCGAAGACGAGGAAATCCTCGCCTTGCTTGACCATCGTCGCAAGATCTTCGAGCGTCACATAGGTGCTGGTGCCGGTATTATAGAGCCGCCGGTTTGCGTATTTCTTGATTGTCGTTGGTGTTTCTGATTTCGCCATAGGTCCCACACACGTGCATACCGAGGACAGGAAACCCCGCCGGCGTTCACGATGGGGTTATCAAGTAGCGCATTGCAACAAAGTAAGCACTTTCGGCAGGCTTCGGCTACCGTTTTGTATAGGACAGTTAATTCCAAAGCATAGATATTACTGAGGAATATGCTTGCCACGGCTTTTAACCCTTGGTGATTGACACACCCTCGTGAGGTTAACAGGATAGAACCCAGACACGGGGTCGCCAACGCGGCGGCATCGTCCAAATTCAAGCACTCAAGCTCCAGGAGGTATCCATGTCAGACGATGTCGTCATCGTCAGCGCCGCCCGTACCCCGGTGGGAAGTTTCAACGGTGCGTTCGCCACCATACCGGCCCACGATCTCGGCGCCGTCGCCATCAAGGCCGCGCTGGAACGGGCGGGTGTCGAGCCGGGCCGCGTCTCCGAAGTCATCCTGGGTCAGATTTTGACCGCGGCGCAGGGCCAGAACCCGGCGCGCCAGGCGTCGATCGCCGCCGGCATTCCGGTGGAAAGTCCGGCCTGGGGTGTCAACCAACTCTGCGGCTCGGGGCTGCGCACGGTCGCACTCGGCTATCAGGCGATCCTCAACGGCGACTCGGACATCGTCGTCGCCGGCGGCCAGGAATCCATGAGCATGGCGCCTCATGCGCAGTATTTGCGCGGTGGCGTGAAAATGGGTGGCCTCGAACTGATCGATACCATGATCAAGGATGGTCTGTGGGACGCGTTTAACGGCTACCACATGGGCAATACCGCCGAGAACGTCGCCCGTCAGTACCAGATCACCCGTCAGCAGCAGGACGAATTCGCCGCCAGCTCGCAGAACAAGGCGGAAGCCGCGCAGAAGGCCGGCCGGTTCAAGGACGAGATCGTGCCGGTCACGATCAAGAGCCGCAAGGGTGATATCGTCGTGGACACCGACGAGTATCCGAAGGCGGGTGTGACGGTCGAATCCATCGCCAAGCTGCGCGCGGCTTTCGAGAAGGACGGCACGGTCACCGCGGCCAACGCGTCCGGAATCAACGACGGCGCCGCCGCCGTGGTGCTGATGTCGGCCAGGCAGGCGGCGAAAGAGGGCAAGATCCCACTCGGCCGCATCGTCTCGTGGGCCCATGCCGGCGTCGATCCGAAGATCATGGGCACCGGCCCGATCCCGGCGTCGCGCGCTGCGCTGAAGAGGGCAGGCTGGAATATCGGCGACCTCGACCTGATCGAGGCCAACGAGGCCTTCGCCGCGCAGGCCTGCGCCGTCAACAAGGATCTCGGCTGGGATACCTCCAAGGTCAACGTCAATGGCGGCGCCATCGCCATCGGGCACCCGGTCGGCGCCTCCGGTGCGCGCGTGCTGGTGACGCTGTTGCACGAAATGCAAAAGCGCGATGCCAAAAAGGGCCTCGCGACGCTATGCATCGGCGGCGGCATGGGTATCGCCATGTGCATTGCGCGCGACTGAGCGAATGAAGGCGGGACGAACGGCGTGAAATGGACATCGAGTCACCGCAGTTCATGCTGACAACGAAATGCCTGGTCTCGTGCCGGGCATTTTGATCTGCAACTCGTTGTTTCAACGACCGGGAAATTCCGGCTTGCTGAAGGAGGATGGCGCGATGGCACGGGTGGCGTTGGTGACCGGGGGGACGCGGGGCATCGGCGGCGCGATCAGCAAGGCGCTGAAAGCAGCCGGATACCAGGTCGCGGCGAGCTACGCCGGCAATGATGCCGCGGCGGAGAAATTCAAGGCGGAAACCGGCATCCCCGTCTACAAGTGGGACGTCGCCTCGTTCGAGGCCTGCGCCGCCGGCGTCAAACAGGTCGAGGCGGAGTTGGGTCCGATCGATGTGCTCGTGAACAATGCCGGCATCACCAGGGATTCCGCCTTTCACAAGATGACGCTCGACCAGTGGAATTCGGTGATCAACACCAATCTTGGCTCGCTGTTCAATATGACGCGCCCCGTGATCGAAGGCATGCGCGCGCGCAAGTTCGGCCGCGTCATCAACATCTCCTCGATCAACGGTCAGAAAGGGCAGTTCGGCCAGGTGAACTATTCGGCGGCGAAAGCCGGCGACATCGGCTTCACCAAGGCGCTCGCGCTGGAGAACGCCAAGGGCGGGATCACCGTGAACGCGATCTGCCCGGGGTACATCAACACCGAGATGGTGCAGGCGGTGCCAAAGGACGTCGTCGAGAAAAACATACTGCCGCAAATTCCGGCGAACCGTCTCGGCGAGCCCGAGGAGATCGCGCGCGCGGTGGTGTTCCTTGCGGCCGACGCCGCCGGCTTCATCACGGGATCGACGCTGAGCATCAACGGCGGGCAGTATTGCGCGTAGGCAGATTGTTGTGGGCGAGTGAGTCCGCCACAAAAGAGCCGTCATGGCCGGGCTTGACCCGGCCATCCACGTCTCTGACGTCGCGACGCATGAAAGACGTGGATGCCCGGCACAGGGCCGGGCATGACGATGAGCGCAGTCGCATTATGTCATGACATCCCGCACCGCGACGCTCATCGGTCTCACCGCCATCATCATGTGGTCGCTGCTCGCGGTCATGACGGTGGCGACCGGGCGCATTCCCGCATTTCAACTGGCAGCGATGACGTTTGCGATCGGGGGCCTTGCCGGCTGCGCAAGCTGGCTGTTTCGTCCGGAAGGCGCCCGCGCGTTGCGGCAACCGCCGGTCGCGTGGCTCGTTGGGGTCGGCGGGCTGTTCGGCTATCACGCGCTGTATTTCATCGCGCTGCGACACGCGCCGCCCGCCGAAGCGGGACTGCTGAATTATCTCTGCCGCTGCTGATCGTGCTGTTCTCATCGTTGCTACCGGGCGAACGGCTGGCGCCGCATCATCTGATCGGCGCGCTCCTCGGACTTGCCGGAACAGTGCTGCTGGTCGTGGGCAGCACCTCGATCCAGTTCGAACGCGCGCAGATGTCGGGCCTCGCGGCCGCGTTCATCGCGGCGTTTGTCTGGGCGGCGTATTCGGTGCTGTCGCGGCGGCTGGCTTCGGTTCCGACCGACGCGGTCGCGGGCTTCTGCCTGGCAACGGCCGTGCTGGCGACCGTTGCGCACATGCTGGTGGAACCCACGGTGTGGCCGGACAGCGCGGCGCAGTGGCTCGCGATCGCCGCGCTCGGCATCGGTCCGGTCGGCCTCGCCTTCTATGTCTGGGATATCGGCATGAAGCGCGGCGACATCCGTGTGCTCGGCGCGGCCGCCTATGCGACGCCGCTACTCTCGACCGCCTTCCTGATATTGGCGGGTTTTGCGAAACCGACAGCGACGCTTGCCGTCGCGGCGGTGCTGATTGCGGGCGGCGGATTGATCGCGGCAAAGGACATGATTTGGAAATAGCGTTTTCGAGCGAAGCATGTCCTCGGGCTTGACCCGAGGATGGGTACCGGTTCGCGCAAAGAAAACGCGTCAAACAAAAACCTGGAGCCGGCTTTGATTTCATTAAAAGCTGGATATTTCTATTTCCGCCGCCGCTCACGTCTGCAGCGCGGCGAAGTGTCCGCGCCGCTGCAGCCAGGCCAGCAGGATCAGGCTCGGCAGCGCCACCAGCATGCAGATCACGAAGAATAGCGGCCATCCCGTCGCCTCGGCGACGAACCCGGCACTGG
>JBDTCP010000010.1:0-3576 GCA_039923555.1 Nitrobacter sp. | reverse complement strand
ACTTCAGGATCGGCGCAAGCGAGACGACGTCGGCGCGGAACGATTCAAGGCCCTTCGCCTTGACCGCCTCATATTCACCTTTGGTGATGACATAGGCGCACTGCCAGTAGGTGCCGCGATCGAGTGTCACCATCATCTTTCCCGCCTCGATGCGGGCGAGGATGCTTTCGGTTTCGGCGGATTTTCCGGCGCGGAACCATAGCACGTCCATCGGTGCGCCGATCTCCTCGACTTCCAGGCCCGCGCTCGGCCGCACCACGGAATGGCGGCCGTCGCACGCGACGGTCAGATCAGCCCTGATCTCGATCGCGCCGTTCGCGTCCGTTGCGTGGACGCCAACCACCTTGCTGCCATCCTGAATGAGTCCCTTTGCCTCGGTGTTCATCATCACCTTGAGGCTCGGATAACGACGTCCCTTGTCGCGCAGAAAGTTCAGAAAATCCCATTGCGGCATGAAGGCGATGAATGGGTACTTCGCGCCGGTACGGCTGATGTCGGCAATGCGCAGCCGGGTCTTGCCGAAATAGCCCTCGAGCTTTTGCAATCTGTCGTGCGGGACTTTCAGGAAGTCAGCGATCAGGCCGAGTTCGTCCATTACCTGCAAGGTCGAGGGATGCACGGTGTCGCCGCGAAAATCGCGAAAGAAGTCGGCGTGCTTTTCGAGCACGATGGTATCGACCCCGGCGCGCCCGAGCAGGTAGCCGAGCATCATGCCGGCGGGTCCGCCGCCGACGATGCAGCAGCGAGCGGACATCGAGCGTGGCCGCCGCTGCGGTTCGCGGGAACTGCCTGCGTCCATCGCGAATGTCTCCTCGATCGAAGCTTAACGCCGAAAACTCTTGATCTCAGATACGCTGCCGTCGCGATAGGTCAACTCGACGGACACCGATTTTGTCGCAGGCGGCAGCTTCATGTGGGGCACAGCATCGTGCGGAATGACGCTGGGGTCGCGTGGATCGCAAGGCGGCATCTTGAGCACCTGATCCGGCACCGACGAGTCGATACCAACCCTCACCTCGCGGATGGCGCAACGATATGACATGAGGTGGGTATAATAGACCAGCAGCCCGTTGAACCGGCGAAACGACAGCCAGCTTGTCGCGGTCATGTCGAGAATTTTGCGCTGATCGCGGATCAATGCGGCTTCCGGATCGAACCGGATCGGAAACGGCCCCTGCATCTCGCCGTTGGCATCGACAAAGCGCATCTGGATCGTCGCCGCCGGCGTATCGGCGGACAGTTCAATGGCGGGATTGGGCATCCGCTTGCGGGTCCGCGGATCGAGCGTGTCGAGAAATCCGGTTTCCCTGAACGCATCGCTGTCGCCCATGCGCCAGGAAATCCCGAGCGTTGGATCGGCGATGGAGAATACCACGGTCCACCCGCCGTTGTGACGCGAGAAATTCGCGATCGGTGCGTTGACGGCCTCGTTCGAGGGCGGCTTCAGCGGTGCGACTGGAGGTAGCGCCGCGACCTTCTGCGCAGGTTCGGCGGGCGCTGCCTGCTGTTGCGCTTTGACAAGACCATTCAGGAAAACATCATCGACCATCTGATCGAAATAAACCGGCACTTGCTTGTGCCGCACCGTCTCGGCCATTTCGCTGACGGTGCGACGGGTGCGCTGCGCCACCTGCACCATATTCTCGCCGGGTTGCAGCAGCTCCTTGGCGAAGGTGCGCGTGAACACCGAGTTGGGATTGGCGTCGTCGTCGGACAAGCGATCGAGCGCGGTCTGCCGCGGTCCCGCGGAGAATACCGAGAACACGCCTTCCGGCAGTTGCGTCATCGGTGCAAGCCCTGCGCCGCCGGCGACGGCGCGGGTGCCCTTGCGCGCGAACGGATTGTTGCGGCAGGCATCGAACACCAGGATGGAAGTGCGGGCCTTCTTGTTCTGCAGCCGCTCGACGACGCGGTCCGCGAGAATCGAAGCGTCGCGGACCAGTTCCTCCTGCCCTTCGGTGGCGGCCGGAATATCGGTCGGCAGCAGATAGTTCTGACCGGCGATTTCAAAGCCGTGACCGGCGTAGAAGAAGAACGCGGTGTCGCCAGCCTCTATCTGCTGATCGAACGCCAGCAGCGTCTGGCTGAAGGCCTGACGGGTCTGGTTCTCTGCAACCATCACGCTGAAGCCGAGTTGCCGTAAGGTATCGCCCATGGTGCGAGCGTCGTTGACGGCCTTCTGAAGTTTCGGAACGTTGCGGTAGTCGTTATTGCCGATCACGAGCGCCACGCGCTTGGCGGCCTGCGCGGGACTCGCCAGAATCAACAGCGCCGATGCGATGCTCAGCAGCGCCGCGCGTCCGACCGATATCGCCTTCATCGCAACCCTTCCGTCCGCTGGTTTGGCGATCAAACGCCCGCGCAAATCGTCCTGTGCCATAGTCGGCAAACCGCAGGGTGCGGTTCACCCCCGAGGACGGACGAAGAGGCTTTAACTCGATCATCGCAAGTCAGACCGCGTTTATGCGAAAACATTAAGCTTTTTCGACATATCCGACGTTTCTTACATTGACTTTATGCATTTCGACCCTATGTTTCGGCCAACGCGGCCCGGATCCGAACACGATTCCCCGGTGAGCCGCCCGTCAGCGTAAGCCAGAGCCCCCTCGCTTTTTAAAAGCACGCCGTTCAGGGGTTGAGCGCGACAGCCTTCTACCTTCGATTCCGAACGGCGGTTTCGATCAGAGGCTCAATGTCTTTTTCTCATCTCGGTTTGTCCGACAAGGTACTCGCCGCCGTTGCGGCCACAGGTTACACCACTCCCACTCCCATTCAGGAACAGGCAATCCCCCACGTTCTGGCGCGCCGCGATGTTCTCGGCATTGCCCAGACCGGGACCGGCAAGACCGCCGCCTTCGTCCTGCCCATGCTCACATTGCTCGAGAAAGGCCGCGCCCGGGCGCGAATGCCCCGCACGCTGATCCTCGAGCCGACACGCGAACTCGCTGCTCAGGTCAAGGAGCAGTTCGACAAATATGGCGCCGGCCAGAAACTCAATGTGGCGCTTCTGATCGGCGGCGTCTCGTTTGGCGACCAGGACCTGAAATTGACGCGCGGCGTCGATGTGCTGATCGCAACCCCGGGCCGCCTGCTCGACCACACCGAACGGGGCGGCCTGCTGCTCACCGGCGTGGAACTGCTGGTGATCGACGAAGCCGACCGTATGCTGGACATGGGATTCATTCCCGATATTGAACGCATCTGCAAGCTGGTGCCGTTCACGCGGCAGACGCTGTTCTTCACCGCGACGATGCCAACCGAAATCCGGCGCATCACCGACACCTTCCTGCACAATCCCGAGAAGGTCGAAGTTTCCAGGCCCGCCACCACAGCCGTCGGCGTGTCCCAGTTCCAGGTCGCAGTCAGCCGCGAACCGCACGAGAAGCGCGAAACGTTGCGGAGCCTGCTGCGCGACGCCCAGGATCTCAAGAACGCAATCATCTTCTGCAACCGCAAGCGCGACGTCGCCATCGTATATAAATCGCTCCAGAAACACGGCTTCAGCGTCGGCGCCCTGCACGGCGATATGGACCAGTCGGCGCGAACCGCCTCGCTGGATCAATTCCGCAAGGGCGA
>JBDTCP010000009.1:0-6329 GCA_039923555.1 Nitrobacter sp. | reverse complement strand
AGTTCGCCGAGCACGTTCCTGGTTATGGAATGCAGGTCGGCGAGAGGGCATGAGCCGATCTCGACCCAGACCAGTTCCACAAGCTCGGCGTCGGGATGGATCACGCCATCGACGCGATGGGCGATCGCCGATGCATCGGCGGTGAAGAAGCGGGTGTCGAAGCGCCGCACCCGGCCGGGCGGGGTAATGGCGCGCGCGATCAGATACAGGCCCGACGGGTCAGGCAGCAATCCGGCATCGGTGAAAGGCTGCCAGGCGCCGGTCAGTTTTGCGACGACGCCCTCGGTCTTGAGTCCGAGGCAAAGCCCGGTTTCCTCGCAGGTCTCGCGGATCGCGGCGACCGCGAGCGAGCGGGCGCGGGAGGACTCGGTCTTCGGGCTGCCCTTGAGCAGGTTGGCCTCGAGCTCTTTCGGGATCGGTGCAGCGACAGGCACCTTATTGTCGGTCTGGTCGACACTGCCGCCAGGAAAGACGAACTTGCCCGGCATGAAAACCACCTTGTCATGGCGTCTGCCAATCAGGACCTTTGGCGTGGCCGCGCTTCGGTCGATCAGGATCAGCGTGGCGGCATCTTTCGGGCGGCGATAGGGGTGACGACGGCTGGCCCCTTGCGGAGGGGGGTGGGCCGTCTCGCTCATGTCGCTCCCGTGCGGCTCTCCTCGCTGCCCGTGTCGAAGGTCTCTTCGACAAATTTCTCGTCGAAACCGTGCATACGGAAAGCCCACTGGAGGCCGACCACCGCGCCCTTGACCGGCTGAAGCAGCAGCAACGACAGAAGCAGCGTCATCGGCAGATAAACTGCCAACTGAGCGGCGACCGGCGGCGAATAGTTGGTCTCGATCATCAGCGCCAGCGGTACCACGATGTGGCCGACAATGACGATGACGAGATAGGCGGGCAGGTCATCGGCGCGGTGCGGGGAAAAATCGAGTCCGCATTCCGAACAATTGTCGGCGGTTTTCAGATAAGCACGAAAGAGCTTGCCTTCGCCGCATCTCGGGCAACGGCAGAACAAGCCGCGCTTTATCGCGGTCCATGCGTGGCGCTTCTCGCCCTGCGCAGTGTCCCGAGTCCAAATCTCGGTTGCTGTGGGCGCGGTATCGGGAGGCACCGTCATGTTTTGCCCTTCCTTGGTTTGCCGGCCCTGCTCTTGCCCGGCCTGCGCGATGTCTTGCGCGGTGTACGGCCCGGATGGGCCTTCGAATGCACCGTGGGATGTCGCGTGCCCTGTTGACCGCGCGGTCCCCTTTTCGCTTCTTGCTCAACGTGTGCGAGGCGGCCGCGTACCCTCTCAATATGACCTCCGGACAGGAGTTCGAAGCGCAGCGCGCCAGCCACTGGTACAGCTTCTACCAGACGAACCTCCACCGCGTCACCCAGCTTGTGCATAGCACCGCTGCGCGAGCCGACCAGCGCATGGCGGGTTTCGTCGTAGTTGAAATATTCCGTGCCCAGGGTCCGGATCGGGATCAGTCCGTCGGCGCCGGTATCGGTCAGTTTCACGAACAGCCCCGCGCGGGTCACCCCTGAAATCCGGCCCTCGAAGATGTTGCCGATGCGGTCGGCGAGGAAATGCGCAATCAGGCGGTCGGCGGTCTCGCGTTCGGCCTTCATGGCGCGGCGCTCGGTGACGGAAATCTGCGCGGCGACCTCGGCCAGGGTCTCGGCGGTCTCGGCGTCCGGCATCGCGCCGTCGCCGAGGCCGAGCGCCCGGATCAAGGCACGATGCACGATCAGGTCCGCGTATCGCCTGATCGGAGATGTGAAATGCGCGTACCGCCGCAGGTTGAGGCCGAAGTGGCCATAGTTCTCCGCGGAATATTCAGCTTGCGCCTGCGACCGAAGCACTACCTCGTTCACCAGCGACTCGGAGTCGTGGCCCTTGACCTTATCGAGCACGCGATTGAACAGCTCCGGCCTCAGCGCGCCGCTCTTGGCGAAGGACATGTCGAGCGTCTTCAGAAATTCCTGAAGGTTGTGGACCTTCTCCACCGTCGGCTCGTCGTGAACCCGGTAGATCAACGGCAGGCCTTTCTTCTCCAGCGTCTCGGCGGCGGCGACGTTGGCAAGAATCATGAACTCCTCGATCAGCCGATGAGCGTCGAGCCGCTCCGGCACGATGACCCGGTCCACGGTACCGTCCGTTTTCAGAAGTATCTTGCGTTCGGGCAAATCAAGATCGAGCGGATCGCGCTCGTCGCGTGCGCGCTTCACCAGCGTATAGGCCGCATAAAGCGGCTTCAGGATCGGGTCGAGCAGGGGGCCGGTTGTATCATCGGGGTTGCCGTCGATCGCGGCCTGTGCCTGCGCGTAATTCAGCTTCGCGGCTGAGCGCATCAGGATGCGATGAAATGTATGCGAGCGCTTGCGGCCGTCGGGACCGATCACCATGCGCACCGCCAGAGCCCCGCGCGCTTGCCCCGGCACCAGCGAGCAGAGATCGTTGGAGATGCGCTCCGGCAGCATCGGCACCACGCGATCGGGGAAATACACCGAGTTGCCGCGCATCAGGGCATCATGATCGAGCGCGGATTCAGGCCGCACGTAATAGGCGACGTCGGCGATGGCGACGGTGACGATGGCGCCGCCTCTGTTATTCGGATCGTCGTCGGGCGTGGCGTGAACCGCGTCGTCATGATCCTTGGCGTCGGGCGGATCGATGGTGACGAGTGGAAGCTCGCGCCAGTCCTCGCGGCCCTGCAGGGTCACGGGCTTTGCATCCTCGGCTTCGCGCAAGGCGGCCGGCGCAAACGCCTGCGGAATGTCGTGGGCGTGGATCGCGATCAGGCTGACGGCCTTTTCGGTCGCGAGCGAGCCAAGCCGCTCCTTCACCTTGCCCGAAGCCAGACCGAAACTGCGGGTGCGCACGAGATCGACGCTGACGAGATCGCCGTCTTCCGCACCGGCGCTGTCGGCTTTCGCGATGTTCAGTTCTCGCCCGGCCTGTTTTTTGTCGACCGGCACCAGCCGACCGCCACCTTGCGGCAGCGCGCGGTAGATGCCGAGGATACGCGCGCGGGTGCGGTCCATGACCTTGATGACACGCGCGCGATAGGTCCCGGCTTCGGCGGGCTCCATCGCCTCGATCCGAAGCAGCGCGCGGTCACCGACGCCGGCCGCGGTGCCGGGCTTCGCGCGGCGAGGCATATGGATGCGGATTTTCGGCGGGGTGCCTGCCTCCTCATCCCATTCGGTGGGCGTAGCGAGCAGTTCACCATCGCTGTCGCGTCCGGTGATATCGGCCATCAGCGTCGGCGGCAGCGTTTCCGCCTGATGCACCTTGCGGCCGCGCTTGACGACCGTGCCGTCATCCGCGAGGTCGCGCAGGATTTGCTTCAGTTCGACGCGATCGGAGTTCTTCAATCCGAACTCACGGGCGATCTCGCGTGTCCCGGCTTGTCCCGGATGCGCACGGATGAAGGCGACGATGGTCTCGCGGTCTGGGAAATGCCTGTCGCGCGGTTTGCTCACATCAGCCGTTCTTGCCAGCACTCTTCTTTGCGGGCACTTTTGCAGCCTTGGCCGGCGGCTTGGCCGCCGCGATCGGGCCACGCGCCTTGCTCACCGCGTCGGACTTCGGCTTGACGGAGGCCTGTTTCGCAGCCGGCTTTTTGGCCGGCTTTGCTGCCACGGCGTCGGACTCGCCAGTTTTTTTCGCAGACTTGGCTTTCTTCGCCCCGCGCTTCGGCTTGCCGCCGCCCTTGGCGGCGCGCTCATCGATCAGCGCGATGGCCTCGGGCAGGGTGATGGTCTCCAGCGTCTTGTCGCTGGGAATGGTGGCATTGATGCCGCCGGCGGAGACATAGGCGCCATAGCGGCCGCCCTTGGCCACCACGCCACCGAGAGCGGGATGGTCGCCGAGGGGCTTGCCCGGATCGGCGCCGAAGCGCCGGCTCGGCCCCTTTGCGATTTTTTCTGCGATCAGCGTCACCGCACGGTTGAGGCCGACGTCGAACACCTCGTCGCCGGCTTCCAGACTCGCATAGGTTTTTTCGTGCCGTACGAACGGACCGAAGCGGCCGATGCCGGCGGTGATCGGCTCGCCGGTCTCCGGATGCTTGCCGATCTCACGTGGCAGTGACAGCAGTTTCAGCGCGAGCTCGAATTCCATGTCGGCGGGTGATGTGTTCTTCGGAATGCCCGCGCGCTTCGGCTTTTCGCCCTCGCCATAATCGGTGGGCTCGCCGAGCTGGATGTAAGGTCCGAAGCGTCCGGATTTCACGACGACGTCGAGACCCGAGATAGGGTCCTTGCCGAGAACGCGGTCGCCGCCGGCCTCGCCATCGGCGGCGAGGGGACGGGTATAACGGCACTCCGGATAATTGGAGCAGCCGACGAAGGCGCCGAACTTTCCAGCCTTGAGGTTGAGTTTGCCGGTCCCGCAGGTGGGGCACTGGCGCGGATCACCACCATCCTCGCGCGGCGCATAGATGTGCGGGCCGAGCATGTTGTCGAGCACGTCGAGCACTTCGGAAACGCGGACGTCCTTGATCTCATTCACCGCGCCGATGAAGTCGTTCCAGAAATCTTTCAGGACTTGCTGCCACGATATCTCGTTATTCGAGATGCGATCGAGCTGCTCTTCGAGATTGGCGGTGAAGTCGTATTCGACATAGCGCGCGAAGAAATTCTCCAGGAAGGCCACGACGACGCGGCCCTTGTCTTCGCCGTAGAGCCGCTTCTTCTCGAGTTTGACGTAGCCGCGATCCTTGAGCACCTGCAAGATCGAGGCGTAGGTCGAGGGGCGCCCGATGCCGAGCTCTTCCATGCGCTTGACCAGCGAGGCTTCAGAGAAGCGCGGCGGTGGTTCGGTGAAATGCTGGGTAACGCTGAGGTTCTCGCGTTTCAGGGCTTCGCCTTCGTTGACAGCAGGAAGACGACGGCTGTCCTCGTCTTCTTCATCGTCGCGGCCTTCCTGATACAGCGCGAGGAAACCGTCGAACTTGATAACCTGGCCGGTAGCGCGCAGCTCCAGCGTGCGTGCGCCCGCCTTGGCGGCGATGTCGACGGTGGTGCGTTCGAGTTCCGCCGATTCCATCTGGCTTGCGATAGTGCGAATCCAGATCAATTCGTAGAGGCGCGCTTGATCATTATCCAACCGCCGCCGCATATCAGCAGGACGCCGCGACAGGTCGGTTGGACGGATCGCCTCGTGAGCTTCCTGCGCGTTCTTGGCCTTTGTCTGGTACTGGCGCGGTGCGTCCGGCACATAGGCGTTGCCGTAATCCTCGCCGATCACCTTGCGGGCCTGAGTGATCGCCGAGCCGTCGATCTGCACACCGTCGGTTCGCATGTAAGTGATGAGACCCGTGGTCTCGCCGCCAATATCGATGCCTTCATAGAGGCGCTGCGCGATCCGCATGGTGTGCGCGGGCGCGAAGCCGAGCTTGCGGCTGGCTTCCTGCTGCAGCGTTGAAGTCGTGAAGGGCGCCTGAGGGTTGCGGCGCGCCGGCTTGGCTTCGACCGTCGTGACGGTGAAGTTGGCGGCTTCGATCGCCTTCTTGAAATCCTCGGCCTCGGCGCCGCTGCCGATGTCGAGCCGCTGGATCTTCTTGCCGTCGGCGCCAACGAGACGGGCGTCAAAAGTTTCGCCGCGCGGCGTCGCCATGGTTGCGATCAGCGACCAGTATTCGCGCGGGACGAACTTTTCGATATCGAGTTCGCGGTCGCAGACCAGCCGCAAGGCGACTGATTGCACCCGGCCGGCCGAACGCGCACCGGGAAGCTTTCGCCACAGCACCGGAGACAGGGTGAAGCCGACCAGATAGTCCAGGGCGCGGCGCGCCATGTAGGCGTCGACTAGCGCGCCGTCGATCTGGCGCGGATTTTTCATCGCGTCGGTAACGGCCTGCTTGGTGATGGCGTTGAAGACGACCCGCTCGATCTTATGGTCCTTCAGCGCGTGTTTCTGCTTCAGCACTTCGAGCACATGCCAGGAAATCGCCTCCCCCTCGCGATCGGGGTCGGTAGCGAGGATCAGCTTGTCGGCGCCTTTGAGCGATTTGGCGATGTCATTGAGACGGCCCGCGGCCTTCGGATCAATTTCCCAGATCATCTGGAAATTGGCCTCCGGATCGACCGATCCGTTCTTGGCGGGAAGGTCGCGGACATGGCCGAACGAAGCTAACACCTCGTAGGAGGCGCCCAGATACTTGTTGATCGTCTTGGCCTTGGCAGGCGACTCGACAATGACGATATTCATTTCATTCCAATAGCTTATGGGAAAATTCGAGGCCGGTTCCGCGAAAGGCGCGTCGGCGGTTTCGGGGCGAACATGGGTGCAGCGCGCCCTTAAGTCAAATGGACTTGTTTGAAAACCCCCGGATCGG
>JBDTCP010000008.1:0-7153 GCA_039923555.1 Nitrobacter sp. | reverse complement strand
TCGGGATCGGCGCGCCGCTCGGTATGTTCGCGGGCACCTACCTCGCCGAATACGGCAAGCACGATCGGCTGACCTCGGTGGTGCGGTTCATCAACGACATTCTTCTGAGCGCGCCGTCGATCATCATCGGTCTGTTCATCTATGGCGCGGTGGTGGTGCCGATGAAGGGATTCTCGGCGATTGCCGGAGCGCTTGCGCTGGCGGTGATCGTCATTCCGGTCGTGCTGCGGACGACCGAAGACATGCTGCGGCTGGTACCTAATCCGCTGCGCGAGGCCGCCTCCGCGCTCGGCCTGCCGCGATCCCTCGTCATCAAGCGGATCGCCTACCGCGCGGCCCGCTCCGGTCTCATCACCGGCGTGCTGCTGGCGACGGCGCGTGTCGCTGGCGAGACTGCGCCGCTGCTGTTCACCGCGCTGAGCAATCAGTTCTTCAGTCTCGATCTCGCGCGGTCGATGGCGAACCTGCCGGTCACCATCAACAACTTCGTCCAGAGCCCGTATCCGTATTGGAAGCAGCTCGCCTGGAGCGGTGCTCTGATCATTACTCTGACCGTACTTGCCTTGAATATTGGCGCACGCATCCTTGGCGCCGAGAGGACAGCAAAATGAGTGAGCTTTCTGTATCGACGAGTGTTCCCAGCCCTGTGCCGGCGATGCCGGTGCACCCTGAGGGACGCGCGAAGGTCAGCGTTCGCGATCTGAATTTCTATTACGGCGCCCATCACGCGCTGAAGAACATCAATCTCACGCTGGTCGAAAACCGGGTTACCGCCTTCATCGGGCCGTCCGGTTGCGGCAAGTCGACACTGCTGCGGATCTTCAACCGCATGTACGATCTGTATCCGGGCCAACGGGCCGAGGGCCAGATCATGCTGGACAATCAGAATGTTCTTGATCCGAAGCTCGATCTCAATCTGCTGCGCGCGCGGGTCGGCATGGTGTTTCAGAAGCCGACACCGTTCCCGATGACGATCTATGAGAACATCGCGTTCGGCATCCGCTTGTACGAGAAGCTATCGAAGTCGGAGATGGACGATCGGGTCGAGAAGGCGTTGCGTGGCGGTGCTTTGTGGAATGAGGTCAAGGACAAGCTCAACGCCAGCGAGCTTAGCCTCTCCGGCGGCCAGCAACAACGTTTGTGCATCGCGCGCACCGTTGCGGTGCGGCCCGAGGTGATCCTGTTCGACGAACCGTGCTCGGCGCTCGATCCGATCTCCACGGCCAAGGTCGAGGAACTGATCGACGAATTGAAGGATGATTATACGATCGCGATCGTTACCCATAACATGCAGCAGGCAGCGCGCGTCTCCGACTCCACCGCCTTCATGTATCTCGGCGAGATGATCGAATTCGGCCCGACCAATAGGATCTTCACCTCGCCGACTGATCGCCGCACCCAGGATTACATCACCGGCCGTTTCGGCTGAAGGCACGCGCGAATGCGCGGGGAGAATTGAAATGGCTTTCGAACATACTGCCAAGGCTTTCGACGACGATCTCCAGGAACTGGCACGGCTGGTTTCCGAGATGGGCGGGCTCGCCGAACGGCAGATCGTCGAGTCCGTGGATGCGCTGATCCGCCGCGACACCGCATTGGGTGCCCGGGTCGTCGCCGTTGATGCCGAAATCGACCAGTTGCAGCGCATGATCGAGGAACGCGCAGTGCTGACCATCGCGCGGCGGCAGCCGATGGCGGTGGACTTGCGCGAGATCGTCGGCGCCATGCGGGTCGCGACTGATCTCGAGCGGATCGGCGATCTCGCCAAGAACATGGGCAAGCGCGTCGTCGCGCTCGACAGCGATTTCCAGCCGCTGAAGCTGATCCGCGGCCTCGAGCATATGACCGACCTCGTGCAGTCGCAGGTCAAGTCGGTGCTGGACGCCTATGCGACGCACGACCTGCCGTCGGCGATGGTGGTGTGGAACGGCGACGAGGAGGTCGACGCCATCTGCACCTCTTTATTCCGCGAACTGCTGACCTACATGATGGAAGACCCGCGCAACATCGGGTTCTGTATCCACCTGATGTTCTGCGCCAAAAACATCGAGAGGATCGGAGATCATGCCACCAATATCGCGGAGACGGTGTTCTACATGATCGAGGGCCAGCAGATGCTCGACAAGCGTCCCAAGGGGGACATGACGAGTTTTGCATCGGCGGTTCCGGGAATCTGAAACGAGGCAGGCGAGAATAAGATGGGTGCACGCATTCTGGTGGTCGAGGACGAGGAGGCGCTGACGACGCTGCTGCGCTACAATCTCGACGCCGAGGGATACGAGGTCGAGACGGTGGCGCGCGGCGACGAGGCCGACACGCGACTGAAAGAGCGCATCCCCGATCTCGTGGTGCTGGACTGGATGCTGCCAGGCCTTTCCGGTATCGAACTGTGCCGCCGTCTGCGGGCGCGCTCCGAGACCAGGCATCTCCCGATCATCATGCTCACCGCCCGCGGCGAGGAGAGCGAGCGGATCCGGGGACTTGCGACCGGCGCCGACGATTACGTCGTCAAGCCTTTCTCGGTACCGGAGTTGTTGGCGCGGGTGAAAGGCCTGCTGCGGCGCGCAAGTCCCGAGAGGCTCGCCGCGGTCCTGAGCTTTGGCGACCTCGAGCTCGATCGCGACAAGCACCGCGTCGCGCGTTCCGGCCGCCCGATCGATCTCGGTCCGACCGAATACCGTTTGCTTGAGTTCTTCCTCGAGCATCCTGGGCGGGTGTTCAGTCGCGAGCAGTTACTCGACAGCGTCTGGGGCCGCGACATCTACATCGACGAGCGCACGGTCGATGTTCACATCGGGCGGCTGCGCAAGCTGCTTAACCCCGACGGCCAGACGGATCCGATCCGCACCGTGCGCGGCGCGGGCTACGCACTGGACGAGCGGTTTCAGAAGGCGGCGGAGTAAGCGGGCCGCATCTCAAAAGTGCTGACAATTGTCGTCATGCCCGCGCTTGTCGCGGGCCACGTCTTTATCGACGACCGCTTGCCCCGGAAACGTGGATGGCAGGGTCATCTGCGCGAAAACGCACTTCGCGCTTTAGCACGGCCATGGCGATACTTGAAATATACGCTTCGGTTTACCGCTGCTTCTGCGAGTGGCGACGGCGGTCCCCCGCGGGCTGGTAGGCGACACGCGAGTGATGCGCGCAATAGGGCAGGCCGGAAAGCGCCCTGCCGCCGCAGAAGAAGAATTCCGGACTCGAGGGATCGCCGACCGGCCAGTGGCAGGTGGCCTCGCTGAGTTCAAGCAGCGACAGCCGCTGGCTCATCGGCACCACATTGTCGTAAGCGATCGGATCGGGCTCAAGTTCGACCTCGAAGGCGTGCGCCAGCGCGGTGTTGCCGCGGGAGACCGGGCGCGACACCCGCATCATGTGCTGGGCCGGACGGGCCTTGCGCGGCCGCGGCGCCGACGACGAAGGGCTTTTGGCGCGACCTGACAAGCCGAGGCGGTGTACCTTGCCGATCACGGCATTGCGCGTCACGTTGCCCAGTTCGGCGGCGATCTGGCTTGCGGAGAGACCCGCATCCCAAAGCTTCTTCAGTTGTTCGACGCGATCGTCGGTCCAGGTTATCACCGTCATCGCATTTTTTCCCTTGTATCGCGCGCACCGCCGCAAGGCCGCGCCAGAAATCCGTCCCCCGGAAAACCCGTGTGGGCAGAATCCCTTAGCCCTCGCCGGGCGCGAAAATCGCCCGGGCGTTTACGCCGAACACAGGACCATAGAGGATCAAAACCGCCGCACGAGATGTCGTACCCGACGACCGTAACGCTACAATATGGCGTGACTCACGCGCAAGAGTCCGGCTTGGCGGCGTCCACATGTTCCGCAACAAAATCGGTAAATCGGCTTTTTCTGCGACTTTCGCGCATCACTGGAATATTGACAGGCATCGCCGTGCACCTAGAATAACCGCCACGTGCCGCCCGGAAAGGCGGCACGTTTCGTTTCCGGGGCTGACAGTTGTCGATCTCGCCATAGCGCTGTCGATCGATCCGCTCCAACCATTAACCGGCAATACGTCATGACCAAAGCTGCCGCGTCCCATCTGTTGCCCGTTTTCGCAAGAGCCGATCTCGCCTTCGAAAGCGGCGAAGGCGTTTGGCTGAACGGCACCGACGGCGCGCGCTATCTCGATTTCACCAGCGGCGTCGCGGTCAACGCGCTCGGCCATTGCCATCCGCATCTCGTCGCGGCGCTGCAGGCGCAGGCGGCGAAACTGTGGCATATGTCGAACCTGTTCAAATCGCCGGACGGCGAGCGGCTGGCGGCGCGGCTGTGCGAGCAGAGTTTTGCCGATCTGGTGTTCTTCGCCAATTCCGGCGCTGAGGCGATTGAATGCGCCATCAAGGTGCTGCGCCACCATCATGCCTCCAAGGGCCATCCGGAACGCTATCGCATCGTCACCTTCGAGGGCGCCTTTCACGGCCGCACGCTGGCGACGCTGGCGGCCACCGGCTCGCAAAAATATCTCGACGGGTTCGGGCCCCCCATGGACGGCTTTGACCAGGTCCCGCTCGGCGACATCGAGGCGGTGAAGAAGGCGATTGGCCCCGCGACCGCCGGCATCCTGATCGAACCGTTGCAGGGCGAGGGAGGCGTGCGTTCGCCTCCGCATGCGTTCTTCCGGGCGCTGCGGCAGCTTTGCGACGAGCGCGGCCTGCTGCTGGCGTTTGACGAGGTGCAGACCGGCATGGGCCGCACCGGCGACCTCTTTGCCTACAAGCGCATCGGCGTCACGCCGGACGTGATGGCGCTGGCGAAGGCGCTCGGTGGCGGCTTTCCGATCGGTGCCTGCCTTGCGACCGCCGAGGCCGCGTCCGGCATGACGCCTGGCTCGCACGGTTCGACCTTCGGCGGCAATCCGCTGGCGGTCGCCGCGGCCAACGCCGTGCTCGACGTGATGCTGAAGCCCGGCTTCTTCGAGCGCGCGCAGAAAATGTCGCTGCTCTTGAAACAGAAGCTGGCCTCGGTCGTCGATCGCCATCCGGATGTGCTTAGCGAGGTGCGCGGCGAGGGGCTTTTGATCGGCCTCAAGGCCGTGGTGCCATCGGGCGATCTGGTCAGCGCGCTGCGCGACGAGAAGCTTTTGGCAGTCGGCGCCGGCGAGAACGTCGTGCGTTTGCTGCCGCCGCTGATCGTCAGCGAGGCGGAGATCGAGGAGTCGGTGCAGCGGCTGGAGCGGGCTTGCGCCAAATTCTCCGGCGCATTGGCGAAGAAGGAAGCGGCGCAATGAGCAAGGCGCCCCGGCATTTTCTCGATCTGTTCGACGTGCCGACGAAGGAGTTGCGCGCGATCCTCGACGCAAGCGTGGCGATGAAGAAGCGGCGCAAGGCAGGCCAGGTCGCCGCCAAACCGCTCGACGGCAAGACGCTGGCGATGATCTTCGACAAGCCGTCGACGCGCACTCGCGTGTCGTTCGACGTCGGCATGCGCCAGCTCGGCGGCGAAGCGATCATGTTGACCGGAGCCGAGATGCAACTCGGGCGCGGCGAGACCATCGCGGATACCGCGAAGGTGCTGTCGCGCTTCGTTGATATCATCATGATCCGGATTCTCAGCCACGACGCGCTGACGGAACTGGCAACGCACGCCACCGTGCCCGTCATCAACGGACTGACCCGGCGCTCGCACCCCTGTCAGGTGATGGCCGATCTGATGACTTTCGAGGAGCATCGCGGGCCGATCAATGGCCGCACCGTCGCGTGGACCGGCGACGACAACAACGTGCTGGCGTCGTGGGCGCATGCGGCGGACCGCTTCAGCTTCAATCTCAACGTTGCGACCCCGCCGGAACTTGCGCCGAACAAGCTGCTGAAGGACTGGATCAGATCGAGCGGGGCGAAGATCAAGCTCGGCACCAATCCGGAAGCGGCGGTGCGCGGCGCCGACTGCATCGTCACCGACACCTGGGTGTCGATGGGCGATAAGGACGGCGAGCACCGTCACAACCTGCTCAAGCCCTATCAGGTCAACGCCAAGCTGATGTCGCTGGCGAAGCCGGACGCGCTGTTCATGCACTGCCTGCCTGCGCATCGCGGCGACGAGGTCACCGACGAGGTGATCGACGGGCCGCAGTCGGTGGTGTTCGACGAGGCAGAAAACCGTCTGCACGCTCAGAAGGGCATTCTGGCCTGGTGCCTCGACGCGGCGGGATAACGGCGAGTGTCGCTTCTCGCGGGAACGACGATCATCGCCTGATGATACTTACGCCACCATGTCTTTGGTCTTTTCAGCGCGCTTTCGCTCGTTGGCGTCGAGATGCTTCTTGCGGAGCCGGATCGACTTCGGCGTGATCTCGACCAGTTCGTCTTCCTCGATATAGGCCAGCGCCTTTTCAAGGGTCATGCGGATCGGCGGCGTCAACCTGACCGCCTCGTCCTTCGAGGTTGTGCGGATGTTGGTGAGCTGCTTGCCCTTGAGGATGTTGATCTCGAGATCGTTGTCGCGGGTGTGCTCGCCAACGATCATGCCCTTGTAGACCTTCCAGCCGGGCTCGATCATCATCGGGCCGCGATCTTCCAGCTTGAACATGGCGTACGCAACCGCTTCGCCCTGATCGTTGGAGATCAGCACGCCGTTGCGGCGGCCTTGGATGTCACCCTTGTACGGCAGGTAGTTATGGAACAGGCGGTTCATGATCGCCGTGCCCTTGGTGTCGGTCATCAGTTCGCCCTGATAGCCGATCAGGCCGCGGGTCGGCGCGTAAAACACCAGCCGCAGACGATTGCCGCCGGACGGGCGCATCTCGATCATCTCGGCCTTGCGTTCGCTCATCTTCTGCACGACGACGCCGGAGAATTCCTCGTCGACGTCGATGACGACTTCCTCGACCGGCTCCAGCAACTGGCCGTTCTCGTCCTTGGTCAGCACCACGCGCGGACGCGACACCGAGAGTTCAAAGCCTTCGCGGCGCATGGTCTCGATCAGGATCGCGAGCTGCAATTCGCCGCGGCCGGAAACCTCCATCGCATCCTTGTCGGAGGCTTCGACTACCTTCAGCGCGACGTTACCTTCGGCCTCGCGCAGCAGGCGATCACGGATCATGCGGCTGGTGACCTTGTCGCCTTCGGTGCCGGCGAGCGGCGAGTTGTTGACGATGAACGACATCGAGACGGTCGGCGGATCGATCGCCTGAGCCTGGATCGGCGTC
>JBDTCP010000007.1:0-3640 GCA_039923555.1 Nitrobacter sp. | reverse complement strand
GCTGAAACGCGACGGTACGCTGGAGACTACGCCGACCGCGATCAGCAACCCGTCGACGCCGTACTTCCGCGTCTATCAGGAGAGCGCGCTGCGCGCGATCATCGAATGCCAGCCGTATAATCTGCCGGCGCAGTTTTTCGACGAATGGAAATTCTTCGAACCCGTATTCACTGAACGAAAATCATAAAGCGCGCCGCCGCGACCGCGCTGAAATGGAAGAAGCCAACGCTGATGATTGATCAAGATGACTTGCCCAAGCTGCCGTTTCGCCTGAGTCGCCGTCAGATGATGTCCGCAATGGCGTCGGCGGGTGTGCTGCTGGCCAGTCCGATGCGTTCCGCTTTCGGCCAGGCGCGCGTGCAGATCGACCAGGGCAATGTGGCGCCGCTTCCAATCGCCATTCCGAATTTCGTCGCGGGGTCGCCGGCGGACGCCGAGGTCGGTGTCGGCGTTTCCCAGGTCATTACCAACAATCTCAAGCGCAGCGGGTTGTTCGCGCCGATCGATCAGGCGGCGTATATCGAGAAGATCACGAACATCGATGTGCCCCCCCAGTTCGCGAACTGGAAGACTATCAACGCGCAGGCGCTGGTGACCGGACGTATGACGCGTCAGGGCGACGGACGGCTCAAGGCCGAGTTTCGCCTGTGGGACGTCGCGACCGGCCAGCAACTCGCAGGCCAGCAATATTTCACTTCGCCGGAATACTGGCGCCGGATCGCGCACATCATCTCGGATCAGATTTACGAGCGCCTGACCGGCGAGAAGGGCTATTTCGACAGCCGTGTGGTGTTCGTCGATGAATCCGGCTCAGCGCAGCATCGCGTCAAACGCCTCGCCCTGATGGATCAGGACGGCGCCAACGTGCGCTATCTGACGCGTGGCGCCGACCTGGTGATCACGCCGCGCTTTTCGCCCTCAACTCAGGAAATCACCTACATGGAATTCGGGCAGGGCGACCCGCGGGTCTATCTGTTCAACATCGAGACTGGACAGCGCGAAATCGTCGGCAACTTCCCCGGCATGTCGTTCTCGCCGCGTTTCGCCCCCGATGGCCAGCGCATCATCATGAGTCTGCAGCAAGGCGGCAACTCGAACCTGTTCGTGATGGACCTGCGCTCGAAGTCGACCACACGTCTGACCGACACGCCGGCGATCGACACGTCGCCGTCCTATTCGCCCGACGGAGGCCGCATCTGTTTCGAGTCGGATCGCGGCGGCAAGCCGCAAATCTATGTGATGGCGGCGACCGGCGGTGCCGCCCAGCGCATCTCGTTCGGAGACGGCACCTACTCGACGCCGGTCTGGTCACCACGCGGCGATTACATCGCCTTCACCAAGCAGGGCGGCGGACAGTTTTCCATCGGGATTATCAAGCCCGACGGTTCCGGCGAACGGATCCTGACGTCGGGATTTCACAACGAGGGCCCGACCTTCGCGCCGAACGGCCGGGTTCTGATGTTCTTCCGCGACCCCGGCGGCAGCGGCGGGCCGTCGCTCTATACGATCGACGTCTCCGGCCGCAATGAGCTGAAGGTCCCGACGCCCGGCTTTGCGTCCGATCCGGCATGGTCGCCACTGCTCTCATAAGCCGATCGCCTAGCGGGCATGCGGGCCGGTCTGCAACCGGAAGGGACTTGCCCGGTGGAGTGAATTTGACATTCGCGACCCACCTGGTCCGCGCCCGCCCTCCGCGAACGTCAAATTCTAGCTCCACCAGCCACTGTATTTGTTAGTGGTCCTTCGATTCTAACATTCGTAGGAAGGTCGCTGAAACGGGATGCGAATGTTGGAGTCGGACCACTAGCCCGCTGATTCAGGAGGCAAATTCGTTTTTTCGGTGATCGGCTCAACGTCTCGCTAACGATGTTCGCTCAGAAAGGCTTCATCTGCATTCGGTAACACTGTGCGCCCGGAAAAGGACGCGCGCGCAACCGATGCAATTGGCCGATCACCATCGCGATACCGATACGATGTCGCCAGCGATCTACGCGGCGCTCGTGGGTTCGCTCTTCCAGAATCCGGCGCCGATGTTCGCCGGCGCGGTCTGTGCGGCGATTGCCGCCGTCATGACCGCACTGAAGACCGGCAATCATCTGCTGTGGCCGTGTGCGGTGCTTCTGGTCCTGATCGGCGCGCTTCGCACCTTTGACATGGCGAAATACAAGCGCCGCCATTCGGACCTGACTGTGGGTGAGGCAGGGCGCTGGGAGATCCGGTATCAGATCGGAGCGGTGCTCTATGCGATTGCGCTCGGTGCATGGTGCACTATCGCGCTTTTGCTGACCGACGACGCAGTCGCGCATATGATCTGTATCTCGGTCACTACGGGATATGTGGCAGCCGGCGCAGGCCGCGCCTACGGGCGCCCATGGATTTTCCATCTACAGATTCTACTGACCTCCGGGTCGATGGCGGGAGCCATGGCGCTTCGCGGCGACCCCTACTACCTGGGGATGGCGCTTCTCACCGTGCTGTATTTCCTGGGCCTCGAAAGGATCACCACGAGACTGCAGGCGATTTTCGTCCGCGCCCTGATCGCGCGCGAACGCGAAGCGGCGCTTGCCAGTCAGTTCGACACCGCGCTCAACAACATGCCGCATGGCCTGTGCATGTTCGGCCCCGACGGCCGCCTGGGCGTGATGAACTACCGCTTCAGCGAAATGATGCATATCGCGGACAGCTTCGTGCATCGCAGCGTTGGTGCGGCGGATGTCATCGCGGCATGCGTGGCCGTGGGAACGATATCACCCGAAAACGGAAGGACGATTATTTCGGAGCTCGAGAATTCGCAGGCCGGCGCAATCGTGACTGCCGACGCGGATAGGGAATTCGGTCGGGCATTGTCGTGGACATTCCAGCCGATGGCTGGCGGAGGCACGGTCGTGCTGGTCGAGGACATCACGGAGCGACGCAAGGCGGAAGCCAGAATCAGCCATCTCGCCCGCTTCGATTCGCTCACGGAACTACCCAACAGGCTCAGCTTTCGCGACGAAATCGAACGCCTGCTGGCGCTCGCAAACAGCGGGTCTCGGTTGTCGGCGCTGCTGTTCATCGATCTCGATCAATTCAAGCAGATCAACGATACGCTCGGCTACCCTTGCGGCGACCGCCTGTTATGCCTTGTCGCCGACCGGCTCCGCGGAATGCTGCGGCCGGAGGATTTCGTCGCGCGATTCGGCGGCGACGAATTCGTCGTGTTCCAGCAAAATATCCAGTCGGCGGAGGAGGCGGCGGCGCTGTCCCGCCGCGTCGTCGAACGGCTCACCGAGCGATATGAAGTCGATCGCCATATGGTCGAGATCGGTGCGAGCATCGGAATCGCGCTGACGTCACCCGGTATCACGGCCGACAACCTTCTCCAGAACGCCGACATGGCGCTCTATCGCGCCAAGGCGGGCGGCCGTGGAACCTTCTGCTTCTTCCGTAACGAGATGGCGGAAACCGTCGAAGCGCGCCGCATCCTCGAACTCGATCTGCGCAAGGCTCTGGCCAACGAAGAGTTCGAGCTGTTCTATCAGCCATTGGTCAATCTGAAGTCGGGACGGATCACCACTTGCGAGGCGTTGCTGCGCTGGAATCATCCCACGCGCGGGATGGTATCGCCGATCGATATCATTCCGGTGGCGGAGGAGATGGG
>JBDTCP010000006.1:0-3102 GCA_039923555.1 Nitrobacter sp. | reverse complement strand
TAAGGCACCCACAGCAGTCCCGTCAGAATGACCGTGCATGTCAGCCAGAACAATTCGCGCGTCATGAGCCTCTCCGTCCAGTTGACTATCGCCGTCCCCGGCAGGGACGTACGGCCGGATCAAAGCATAGACGTTTGCCGCGGCCGCGCCAATCGGGCGCGGCTCTTGGACGGCGTTATCTCAAGCGCGAACGCGGACGTAGCTGCCCGGCGCATCTTCGATCGGCGGCAGCGCGACGGTACCGACCTCGCGAGCCGCGACCTCCTCGGCGTCGATGTTTCGCAGCCATGCGTGCCAATCCGGCCACCACGAACCCTTGTGTTCCTGCGCGCCCTTCATCCACTCGGCGAGGGTGGTGTCGCGAATATTGTCGTTGGTCCAGTACTGGTATTTTCCGGGTGAGGGCGGATTGATCACGCCCGCGATATGGCCCGATCCGGACAGCACGTAGCGCACCGGACCGCCGAAGAACTGCGATCCGTACAGCACCGATTCCGCCGGCGCGATGTGATCTTCGCGGGTGGCGAGATTGTAGATCGGCACCTTGACCTTCGAGAGATCGAGTACGGTATTGTCGAGCACCATCGAGCCGGTCGAGAGACGATTCTCGAGATAGCAGTTGCGCAGGTAATAGGAATGGTTGGCTGCGGGCATCCGCGTCGCATCCGAATTCCAGTGCAGGAGATCGAAGGCGGGCGGCGTCTTGCCCTTGAGATAGTTGCTGACGACATAGGACCAGATCAGGTCGTTGGAGCGCAGCATGTTGAAGGCCATCGCCATCTTGCTGCCTTCCAGCACGCCGGCCTCCTTCATGTCGCGTTCGAGCGCGGAAACCTGGGCCTCGTCCACGAAGACCATAAGATCCCCGGCGTGGGTGAAATCGACCTGCGCGGCGAAGAAAGTCGCCGAGATCACGCGCGCCCGCCGCTTGTCCGCAAGCCATGCCAGCGTCGTCGCGAGTAGAGTCCCGCCGACGCAATAGCCGGCGGTATGCACCTTCGTTTCGCCGGTCGCTTTCTCGATCGCGTCCATCGCGGCCAGCGGACCGTTCTTCATGTAGTCTTCGAAGGTTTTTTCCCCGAGCCGCCTGTCGGGATTGACCCAGGATATCACGAACACCGTGATGCCCTGATCGACGCACCACTTGATGTAGGATTTCTCCGGCTTGAGATCGAGGATATAGAACTTGTTGATCCAAGGCGGCACGATCAGCAGCGGCGTGCGCAGTACTTTACCGGTAGCCGGCGAATACTGGATCAGTTGCATCAGCTCGTTCTGGTAGATCACCTTGCCCGGCGTCGTCGCCATATTGACGCCGACCGCGAGATTGGCGGAATCGGACTGGCGGATGCGGAGCACGCCGTTGCCGGCCTCGATGTCCTCCGCCAGCATCTGCATGCCGTGCACGAGATTGTCGGCGTTCGAGGCGAAGGTTTCGCGCAGCACCGCCGGATTGGTCATCACAAAATTCGACGGCGCGATCGCGTTGGTGATCTGCGTGACATAGAACTCGGCCTTCTTGCGGGTATGCGGATCGAGGTCCTCGGCGTTGCGCACCAGTTCGTTCGCCCATTGGGTCGTCAGCAGATACGCCTGCATCAGAAAATTGAAGAACTGGTTCGACCGCCATTCCGGATCGGCGAAACGCTTGTCGCGCGGTGCTGGCTCGATGGTGGGCTTGATCTCCTCGCCGGAGAGGCGGCGCGCTGCGTTGCCCCACAGCTCGAGATAGGCGTTGCCGAGTTTCGTCTGCAATTCGGCTGCGCGGGTCTGGTCCGACAGCCAGTGTTCGGCGACCGCGCTGAAGGTCTTGATCAACTCCGCGAGTTCGTTCGGCGGCTTGTCGCGCGCCTCGGCATTTTCGCGCGGGTTGAGGTAGGCGGCGAGCGCCCTGCCGCCGTTCTCCATCGCGCGCGCGAGGTTCATCGCGAACGCGTCGGGGTCGAACCGGGCTGCCGGCTCGGTCTCGGTCGGTAACTCAATCATCGCCGCACACTAGGGTCTCTTCCAACAATCCCGTGGCGCACGTCGCCACAGGGGGCATCAATGATGGCATAATTCGGGGAGCGGCGCTGGTTTCCATGTTGCGGTGCGACAAAACATCTTGATACGGTCATACATGAGCCCTTATGAGCCGGTGGTAGTGGCGCGGGTCCCTGATGTTTTGGCGCGATAGCGGCCTTAATGTTTTGGACCGGTAAAGAGTTTAGCTTTGCGGTTCGATCTGATGAAAATAAGCATCATGATGCCGCAAGTTCGGACGAGGCGACGTGAGCGTATCCGGGACGACAGCATTGAAGAGACACAACGGCCGCGCGGCAATCGGAGCCGCCGCGATGGTGCTGCTGTCGCTGTGGCTCGGCGGGTGCTCGACGTCGATTGCCGATCTGCCTTTCGGCACGCCGCCGGACGCGCCGGAACGGGCGGCCGATGTGTCCGCCTATCCCGCAGTGCATGATCTTCCCGCGCCAAGAGACCAGGCGGCGATGAATCCCGCCGAACAGGCCAAGGTCGAAAAGGAACTGATGGCCGCGCGTGATCGCCAGGCCCAGACCTCCCAGGCCTCGCCCGCCAAATAACCCGTACGCGCGGTCTTCAGCCGCGCAAAAACACGCGAATTGCTGGCAGAGCAGGGCGTCCGTGCTAATAAAGGCATGATTCAAACGCAAACTTCCCACGACCGATCGCGGTGAAATCGTGTTTGAATATATGCCAAGCTACTGAGTATACACATTCTTTGATGAAGTCTCGGCGATTTCGGCGAGCAATGTGCCAGTCGTCCCGTCAAATCCGGCTCGGAGCCAGGACCATGGAAGAGTTTTATCGGATCCGCCGTCTACCGCCTTACGTGTTCGAACAGATCAACCGCGCCAAGGCGGCCGCACGAAACGCCGGAGCCGATATCATCGACCTCGGCATGGGAAACCCGGACCTGCCGACGCCACCCCATGTCATCGAGAAGCTCAAGGAAACCTTGGGCAAGCCCAAGACCGACCGCTATTCCGCCTCGCGCGGCGTCACCGGCCTGCGCAAGGCGCAAGCCGGCTATTATGCCCGCCGCTTCGGGGTGAACCTTAATCCCGACACGCAGATCGTGGCCAC
>JBDTCP010000005.1:0-4997 GCA_039923555.1 Nitrobacter sp. | reverse complement strand
CGATGATTGCCCAAAACCATGATCCAGAAGCCCGTCGCCGCCACCAACGCCGGTTTCGTTCACCTGCACGTTCATTCGTCCTATTCGCTGCTGAAGGGCTCGATCAAGATCCAGAAGCTGGCGGAACTGGCTAAGGCGGACCGCCAGCCGGCATTGGCGCTCACCGATACCGACAACATGTTCGGAGCGCTGGAATTCTCCGACAAGGTCGCGGGTTACGGAATTCAGCCGATCGTCGGGTGTGAACTGGCGGTCGACTTCTGCGATCAGGATCCCAATGCGCGCAGCGCGCTTCCCATCGCGCGAATCGTTCTGCTGGCGACGCGTGAGGCCGGCTATCGCAACCTGATGCGGCTGAATTCCCGGGCATTCCTCGAAACGCCGGTGCATCAGGCCCCGCACATCAAATCGGAGTGGCTCCGGGATGAAAGCGAAGGGTTGATCGCACTGACCGGTGGCCCCGAGGGGCCCGTGTCGCTGGCGTTCAATGCCGACCAACCCGGTCTTGCGATCGCGCGTTGCGACCAACTCGCGCAGATTTTCGGCGATCGGCTTTATGTCGAGTTGCAACGTCACAATATCGAGAAGGAACGGCGCGTCGAAGGTGCGTTGATCGACCTTGCCTATGCCAAGGGCCTTCCGCTGGTCGCAACAAACGAGCCGTATTTTGCCACCGCCGATGACTATGAAGCTCACGACGCCTTGCTCTGTATCGCGGGCGGCCGCCTGGTTGCGGAAACCGACCGCGATCAACTGACTCCGGATCATCGCTTCAAGACCCGCGCGGAAATGGCTGTGCTGTTTGCCGACATCCCGGAAGCGTTGTCGTCGACAATTGAAATTGCGGAACGTTGCGCGTTCCGTCCCCTGACCCGCAAGCCGATCCTGCCGCGTTTCACGGTCGGCGCCGACGCCAACACGGCGGATGCGAAAAGCGATGAGGCCGCCGAGTTGCGGCGGCAGGCCGAAGAGGGGCTTGCCAACCGGCTGGCGGTTCACGGTCTTTCGCAGGGAATGACGGAGGAAGACTACCGCGCGCGCCTGAGTTTCGAACTCGACGTCATTACCCGCATGAACTATGCGGGCTACTTCCTGATCGTTGCGGATTTCATCCAGCACGCCAAGTCCGAAGGCATTCCGGTGGGGCCGGGCCGTGGGTCCGGTGCCGGCTCCCTGGTGGCCTATGCGCTCACGATCACCGATCTGGATCCGATCCGGTTCGGTCTGCTGTTCGAGCGCTTCCTCAATCCGGAACGCGTGTCGATGCCGGACTTCGATATCGATTTCTGCCAGGAGCGGCGCGGCGAGGTCATCGATTACGTGCAGAAGCGCTACGGCCGTGATCAGGTCGCGCAGATCATCACCTTTGGAACGCTTCAGGCGCGCGGCGTGCTCCGCGACGTCGGCCGCGTCCTGCAGATGCCTTACGGGCAGGTCGACAAGTTGACCAAGCTGATCCCGCAAAATCCCGCAGCGCCCGTTACTCTGGCCGCGGCGATCGCGAGCGAACCCAAGCTGCAGGCGTTTCGCGACGAGGATCCCGTGGTGGCGCGTGCGTTCGATATCGCCCAGCGGCTTGAGGGACTGACACGTCATGCCTCGACGCACGCGGCAGGCATCGTGATCGGCGATCGTCCCTTGAGCGAACTCGTGCCGATGTACCGCGATCCGAAGTCGGACATGCCGGTCACCCAGTTCAACATGAAGTGGGTGGAACCGGCAGGGCTGGTGAAATTCGACTTTCTTGGCCTCAAAACGCTGACGGTACTCGATGTCGCCGTAAAACTCCTGAAGCAGCGCAATGTCCATATCGATCTGGCGACGCTGCCGCTCGAAGATGCCGCGAGTTATCAGATGCTGGCGCGTGGCGACGTGGTCGGCGTGTTCCAGGTTGAAAGTCAGGGCATGCGGCGTGCGCTGGTGGACATGCGCCCCGACCGCTTCGAGGACATCATCGCGCTGGTCGCGCTGTATCGACCGGGGCCGATGGCGAATATTCCGACCTATTGCGCGCGCAAGCATGGCGACGAGGAGCCGGAATATCTTCATCCCATGCTGGAGCCGATCCTGACGGAGACCTTTGGCGTCATCATCTATCAGGAGCAGGTGATGCAGATCGCGCAGGTCATGGCCGGCTATTCGCTCGGCGACGCCGATCTGCTGCGGCGCGCGATGGGCAAGAAGATCCGCGCTGAAATGGAGAAGCAGCGAGCGATCTTCGTTGCAGGCTCCATAAAGAACGGTGTGCCCAAAGGGCAGGCCGAAACCATCTTTGAATTGCTGGCGAAGTTTGCCGATTATGGCTTCAACAAAAGCCATGCCGCGGCTTATGCGCTCGTATCCTACCAGACGGCGTATATGAAAGCGCATTACCCCGTCGAGTTTCTGGCGGCGTCGATGACGCTGGACATGAGCAACACCGACAAGCTCTCGGAGTTTCGCAGCGAGGCGCAGCGCCTCGGCATCAAGGTCGAAGCACCCTCGATCAATCGTTCGGAGGCGACCTTCGAAGTCAGCGACGGCGTTATCTGCTACGCGCTGGCCGCGCTGAAGGGGGTCGGCGCACAGGCGGTCGAGTTGATCGTCGAAGCGCGCAAGAACGGGCTGTTCACGTCGCTGGCCGATTTCGCCGCCAGGGTGCCGCCGCGCGCCATCAACAAGCGCGTGATCGAAAGTCTCGCGGCCGCCGGCGCGTTCGATGCGCTCGAATCCAACCGTGCCCGCGTGTTCGCGGGCGCCGAGGCAATCCTTGTCGCCTGCCAGCGCAGTCACGAAGCTGCGACGCTCGGCCAGAACGACATGTTCGGCGGTATGGCGGATGCACCGACCATCATGCTGCCTCAGATCGAGCCGTGGTTACCCTCGGATCGGCTCAGGCGTGAGTACGATGCGGTCGGATTTTTCCTGTCCGGGCATCCGCTCGATGACTACGCGACCGCGCTGAAGCGTCTACGCGTCCAGTCCTGGGCCGAGTTTTCCCGTGCGGTGAAGACCGGCGCGACCGCCGGCAAGGTTGCCGCGACCGTCGTCTCGCGGATGGAGCGGCGGACCAAGACCGGCAACAAGATGGGCATCCTCGGGTTGTCCGATCCGACCGGTCATTTCGAGGCTGTGCTGTTTTCCGAAGGACTCGCACAGTATCGCGATGTCCTCGAACCGGGAGCCGCGGTCTTGCTGCAACTCGGCGCGGAGCTGCAGGGCGAAGACGTTCGCGCCCGCATTCTGCATGCGGAACCCTTGGACGATGCCGCCGCCAAGACCCAGAAGGGTCTCCGGATTTTTCTGCGCGATACCAGGCCGCTTGATTCGATCGTAAGGCGCCTTCAGGCACCCGAAAACGATGGCCCGGCCGGGGCGACCAGGGTTCCCGCGTCCAGGCCATCCGGAGACGGCGACGTCTCGCTAGTGATGCTGCTGGATCTCGAAACCGAGGTGGAAATAAAGCTTCCGGGCCGGTTTCGGGTCTCCCCGCAGGTCGCAGGAGCCATCAAGGCGGTCTCTGGGGTGGTCGACGTCCAGGCCATTTGACCGGCCAGCGCTGCGGGCCGGATTGCCTTGCTTATACCGGGTCGCCCCGGTATATAGCCGCCATCTCACACGGAAACATGGCCTAAAAAGCCGTCCGGTGGCAACCGGGCCGCATTCCTTTTGGTTTGACGGTTCGTCTTGCTCACACGTTTCCGGAGGAACCAACCGGAGAATTGAACTATGGCGATTCCTGAATTTTCTATGCGTCAGCTGCTTGAGGCTGGCGTTCACTTCGGCCACCAATCGCACCGCTGGAATCCGAAGATGGCGGATTACATTTTCGGTGCGCGCAACAACATCCACATCATCGATCTCGCGCAGACTGTGCCATTGCTGCATCGCGCGCTGCAAGCCGTCAGCGATACCGTCGCCAAGGGCGGCCGCATCCTGTTCGTCGGCACCAAGCGGCAGGCGCAGGATGGCGTCGCCGAGGCCGCGAAGCGCTCGGCGCAGTACTTTGTCAATTCGCGCTGGCTCGGTGGTACTCTGACCAATTGGAAAACGATTTCCGGTTCGATCAAGCGGCTGCGCCATCTTGATGAGGTGCTCAATTCCGGCGATGCAAACGCTTACACGAAGAAGGAGCGTCTGACCTTGCAGCGCGAACGCGACAAGCTCGATCGTTCGCTCGGCGGCATCAAGGAAATGGGCGGTCTGCCCGATATGATCTTCGTGATCGATACCAACAAGGAAGACATCGCGATCCAGGAAGCGCAGCGGCTGAACATTCCGGTCGCGGCGATCGTCGACACCAACTGCGATCCCAAGGGCATCACCTATCTGGTTCCGGGCAACGACGATGCCGGCCGCGCCATCACCCTGTATTGCGACCTGATTGCGCGTGCGGCGATCGACGGCATTTCGCGTGCCCAAGGCGATTCCGGAATCGATGTCGGCGCTTCAGTCCAGCCGGTGCGCGAAGAACTTCCTGCTGCGGCCGCGCAGCCTGCCGGTTTCCAGGGTCTCGCTGGTCCGCGCGGCGTTGCTGACGATCTCAAGAAGCTTACTGGCGTTTCCGGCGAGATCGAGAAGAAGTTCAACGACCTCGGCATCTTCCACTATTGGCAGCTCGCCGAGCTCGATCACGATAACGCTCACAAGATTGGTGAAGAGGTTGGACTTCCGAGCCGTGCTGACGGCTGGGTCGCTCAGGCCAAAGCGATGACCGCCGAGGCCGAATAACCTGACAGGCCGGCGGCCTTCCGGCCGCCCGCTTTCACACCGGATTTTCTGACTTGTTTCCTGAGTAGAGGCGGTGGTCGGCGTGAGCTGCGCCGCAGTCTCCCGGCAGGTAAAGGACATACAGCAATGGCAACAATCACCGCAGCGATGGTCAAGGACCTGCGCGAAACCACCGGTGTTGGCATGATGGATTGCAAGCAGGCGTTGGCCGAAAACAACGGTGACATGCAGGCTGCGATCGACTGGCTGCGCAAGAAGGGTTTATCGAAAGCCTCCAAAAAGGCCGG
>JBDTCP010000004.1:0-6253 GCA_039923555.1 Nitrobacter sp. | reverse complement strand
TGAACAATCGCGTTCACCCTGGCTTCGGTGACTGTGCACCGTCTCACAGGGTCCGTCAGAAGCTGCCCCCTGCGGGGAGAGTAATGGTGGAGCAATCATGGTACTAGTGCATAGGTTGCATTACGGGTATCTCGAATTGTCCCCGATCACGCGCTTGCGTCATCTGTGCGCTTCCATTCGCGGCGCAATCGGCTAAAAGGTGGACGCCGCGACCACGGCAATTTCCGCACCCCGGAGGATGGAATGTTGAGCCGAGCGCTCACTTTAGCGACGGTGATGCTTGTGATCGGCTGTTTCGCAGCGGGTTCCGTGCGAGCGCAAAATCTCGAGGCCGGCAAGACCTCGGCGCAGATCTTTGCCGGGAGCTGTACCGCCTGCCACAAAGGCGCACGGGGGTTGCTCCGGACGGTGGCGCCGGGATCGCTGCCCGGCTTTCTGCGCCAGCATTATACGACTGGTCCTGAGATGGCGAAGATGCTGAGCGCCTACCTGATTTCCAACGGCGCGTCGGACGCCCGCTACCGGGCGGAGACACCCAGGCAGCATCCGGGCGATCTGAAACCGGAACCGGAGCGGGTTGAGCGACAGAGCAGGAAGCCATCGTCCCGGGAGGCCGCGCGGCCAGATGCCGACACCACAGCCCAGGATGAGCCGCGGAGCCGCAAGGACCGGCATGGCCGGCGCGTCGCGCGACCGGGATCCGAGAATCCGGAGGACGCGTCACCAGCTTCGGAGGAAGCCGCCAGCGAGCACGACGGGCGGAAGCACGGAAACAAGAAAAAGCTGAGCAAGCGAGGTAGGCACGGCTCGGAAGAACCGAAAGCCGACGCAGCGAAGCACGAATCGCCCAAGGACGATGCCGTCACGAAGCCAGAAACGGCAAAGGACGAACCGTCCGGGACGCCCGCCAAGGGCGAGATATCCAAGGATGAAACGCCCAAGGCAGAAGCCACCAAAGAACAACCAGCCAGGGAACAGCCAGCCCAGGAATCAGCCGGGAAGGAAGAGGCGGTCAAGACCGGCACGGTCAAGCCGGGCGCGCCTAATCCCGAGTTGAACAACTTCGAGAGTGGCAAGGCTGAGACCGGCAAAGCCGAAGCGGGCAAATCTGAAACAGAGAAGTCGGACAAATCTGAAACCGGCAAATCTGAACCGGACAAACCTGAAACGGGCACGGCCGTAGGCAGCAAATCCGACAACGGCCCGGCAGAGGCTGCGCATCCCGGGGAACCGAAGGCGGTCCCACCGCGCGCCGATCCCGTTCCCGCGGTGACGCCGGCTCCGAAGGCAGGCGAAGGCGATGCGAAGCCGCCGGCCCAGGCCGCAAGTCCGGCGCCGCCGCCAGATTCCTCTGATTCTGCGGCTGCGCCGCAGCCATCGATCCCGGCAGAGCCGGCCAAGCCTCCGGTCGAGTCCGTCACGTCTCCGGTGAAACCCGACACGCCTCCGGCGTCCGCTCCTTCCACCCCGCCGCCTACTGCCGTCGGACCGCCGGTCCCGCCGGTCTCGCAATAGTCGGCTGAAGCCGGTTTGGCACGTCGTTAAATCATCGACACCAGCCCGCCGCCGTGACGCTCTAGCCGTCCTGCGAGTTCCAGTTCGAGCAGCACCGTGCGTACGATTGCCGGCGAGGCGTTCGCCATCCGGATCAGATCGTCGAGTCCAATCGGCGCCGGGCCAAGCAGGCCGACGATGCGCGTACGGTCGCTTGCGGCAGGCTCTTCCGCCCCTGGGCCGCCGTGATCGGGTTCTCCGACGGGCAGATCGATCGGCCGTGCCATGATCGGACGTATAGCGTTGATGATATCGGACACCTCGGTGGTCAGTGTCGCGCCCTGCTTGATGAGATCATTGGTACCGGCGGCGCGCGGGTCGAGCGGCGAACCCGGCACTGCGAAGACCTCGCGGCCTTGCTCGGCGGCGATGCGGGCTGTGATCAGCGAGCCCGAGCGATGTGCCGCCTCGACCACGACGACGCCGAGCGCGACGCCGGAAATCAGCCGGTTGCGCCGTGGAAAATCACGGGCGCGCGGCGCGTGCCCCATCGGCATTTCCGAAATCGCGCCGCCGTCTTCCAGGACTGCCGCCAGCAGACTTTCGTGCTCGGACGGATAGATGCGGTCGTGGCCGCCGGCCAGCACCGCGACCGTGCCGGTCGCCAGGCTGGCGCGATGTGCCGCCTGATCGATGCCGCGCGCCAGTCCCGAGACGACGGCAAAACCGGCGTCACCGAGATCGTGCGCCAGTGTCTGCGCGAACTTGTGACCGGCACCGGAAGCATTGCGTGAACCGACGATCCCGATCATCGGACGCTCCATGACATCGAGGTTGCCGCGCACGCTGAGCAGCGGCGGTGCGTCGTCGATGGTTGCGAGGTGTGGCGGATAGCCTGTTTCGCCTGGCGCCAGCAAGCTGACGCCGATCCGTCGGGCGGCGGCCAACTCGTTTCGAGCCTCGGCTTCCTCGCAAATCCGGCCCGGCCGCGCGGCGCCGCCGCGGCGCGCCAGATCGGGCAGGCGGATTAGAGCCTCCCGGGCACTGCCAAAGTGATTCACAAGCGAGCGAAAGGTCCGCGGCCCGACATTGTCGCTGCGGATCAGCCGCAGCCAGTCGATCCGCTGCGCCTCGTTCAGTCTGATGGTGGCTGAGGTTTTGATGTCCACGCGGCCCCCTCGTGCCCGAAAGTCCTGCTCAAGTTTACGCGGGCCACAACAGATTGGGGTGGCGCGGTGCGGTGAGCGAATTGCTCGTCGTGTGACGCATGTCACGGAGAAGAGGAGAACGCTCCGGTAGGGCTGTCGTCGGGTCCGGCAAGCCGCCGAGTCCGACCACGGAGATATGACATGGATACCGGCATTCGAGAACTGACTATCGACGAGAGCGAGGCCGTCAGCGGCGGCATGAAGTGGGACCGCAATCACGTCAGCAAGGACGTGATCGACGCCCGCGGCGGTTACCTGACCGTCTGGGGCCTCACGATGACCTTCGACATCAATGGCAAGTGCAGCAGTATCGGTCCCGCTTGATCCTCAATTTCGATGCAGATGGCGGCTTACGCCTTCGCGCCGATTTTGCCTTCGCTGCCAGCGACAAGACGACGGATGTTCTCGCGGTGCGTGAACCACAACAGCAGTGTCAGAATCGTAAACAGCATCGCAAATTGTGGGTGTCCAAGCCACCACGACAGCAGCGGGATGGCGAGACTTGCGACCAGCGCCGACAATGACGAGTAGCGTGTCGTGAACGCAACGAGCAGCCAGATCGCGCAGAAGGCCAGCGCTGCCGGCCAGAACAGGCCGAGCAGCACGCCGATATAGGTTGCGACGCCCTTGCCGCCGCGGAATTTGAGCCACACCGGAAAGAGATGGCCGAGAAAAGCGCCGAGCGCTGCGGCCATCGCAGCTCCCGATCCGGATAAAAGTAATGCGAGCACGACGGCAGCTGTACCCTTCAGCATGTCGCCCAGAAGCGTTGCCGCCGCGAGACCTTTGCGCCCGGTCCGCAGCACGTTGGTCGCGCCGATATTGCCCGAACCGATCGAGCGCAGGTCTTGCGTTCCGGCCATCCGCGTCAAAATCATCCCGAATGGGATTGAGCCGAACAGATAGCCGATGGCGAGGGCAATCACAGCAATGGCGGAAGAAAACATCGTGAGAAACTCCGGGCGTCATCATGCACATGTAACTTATAAATCGGCACGGTCACACCACGGCAGACATGTCAGGCAGAGGATGAAGGTTCGCATCTATCTGCCTGCCCAAGCGGCCTGATCCTTCGTTTCGGATATCTCGCTGGTGCAACCATCCCGGCGTCAGACGTGTTCAAAGACCGTGCGTCCGCCGACGATGGTACGGACGACGCGGCCCGAGAAACGGGTTTCGTCGAATGGCGTATTCTTGCATTGGGATTTGAGATCGGCGGGATCAAGTATCCACGGTGTGTCCGGATCGATCACGATCACATCGGCGGGCGCGCCCGGACGGAGCGATCCACCCGGCAGACCCAGTAACTCCGCCGGCCGCGTCGACATCGCCCGGATCAGCGTTTTGAAATCCAGTTCGCCGTTGTGTACGAGCCGCAGCGCCGCCGGCAGCATGGTCTCGAGTCCGACCGCACCGGCTGCGGCCTCCGCGAACGGCAGGCGTTTGGTTTCTACGTCCTGCGGATTGTGATCGGACATGATGACGTCGATCAGGCCCGACGCCAGCGCCGCGATCAGCGCACGCCGGTCGTCCTCGCTGCGCAGCGGCGGCGACAGCTTCAGAAACGTACGGTAGGGACCGATATCGTTTTCATTCAGAGTCAGATGATTGATCGACGCCGACGCGGTGACATGAAGTCCAGCGTCGCGGGCGCGCCTGAGGATCTCGAGCGATTCGGCGCAGGTCAGCGACGCCGCGTGGTAGCGGCCGCCGGTCAGCGCCACCAGCCGCATGTCGCGTTCCAGCACCACTGTCTCCGCGGCGGAGGGTGCGCCCATCAGACCGAGACGCGCGGCGAACTCGCCTTCATTCATGACGCCTTCACCGACGAGATCGGGATCCTCGGTGTGATGGACGATGAGGGCGTCGAAGTCGCGGGCATAGGTGAGGGCGCGGCGCATGACCTGGGCGTTCATGACGCTGCGCGCACCATCGGTGAAGGCGACCGCGCCTGCCGCCTTCATCAGGCCGATCTCGGTCATTTCCTTGCCGGCAAGACCCTTGGTCAACGCCGCCATTGGGTGAATGTTGACGATGGCGGTATCGCGTGCGCGGCGCAGCACGAAATCGACGGTCGCGGAATTGTCGATGGCCGGTGACGTATCGGGTTGGCAGACAATGGTGGTGATGCCGCCGGCAGCGGCGGCGCGGCTCGCGGATGCAAAGGTTTCGCGGTGGCCGGCACCGGGTTCGCCGACGAAGGCGCGGATGTCGATCAGGCCTGGCGCGACGATCTTGCCGGCGCAATTGATGATGTCGGTGCCTTCGGGCACGCCGGCCGCGCCAATGCCGCGCCGCGAGTCCCGAATGACCCCGTCGGCGATCAGCACGTCGCCGGGGCCGTCGAGATCGCGCGAAGGATCGATGACGCGGGCGTTGGCGAGCAGGATAGGACGGCGACCGTTCAGCATGACATCACACTCGGCCGTTGTTCTAACGAGTCGAAGCCGGCGTGACTGAGCCCTCTCCCCTTGTGGGAGAGGGCGGGAAAGCCGTTCAACGCACTAGGAAAGGTGAGGGGGCTGTACCCCTCACCCGACTTTCTTCGTTGAGATGCGCGAGCAGCCCTCTCCCGCAAGGGGAGAGGGCGCAACAACTTGCCGCGTGCGTTCTGATGGCGATCGTTCGCACTACGCATTCGGAAGATTCCTCGCCAGCGCTTCCAGCACCGCCATGCGCACCGCCACACCCATTTCGACCTGCTCGCGGATCAGCGACTGCGCACCGTCTGCGACGATCGAGTCGATTTCGACCCCGCGATTCATCGGACCCGGATGCATGACCAGCGCGTCGGGTTTGGCATAGGCGAGCTTTTTCTGGTCGAGGCCGTAGTAGTGGAAATACTCGGAGCTCGACGGCACGAACGAGCCGTTCATCCGTTCGCGCTGCAGCCTGAGCATCATCACGATGTCGGCGCCGTTCAGTCCCTCGCGCATGTCGCGGGCGACCTCGACGCCCATGCGCTCGATGCCCGGCGGCAGCAGCGTGGAGGGCGCGACGACGCGCACGCGCGCGCCCATGGCGTTGAGCAGGATGATGTTGGAGCGCGCGACGCGCGAATGCAGCACGTCGCCGCAGATCGCGATGGTAAGACCCTCCAGTCGGCCCTTGTTGCGGCGGATGGTCAGCGCGTCGAGCAGCGCCTGGGTCGGGTGCTCATGCGCGCCGTCGCCGGCATTGATCACAGAACCGTCGACCTTGCGTGCCAGAAGTTCCACCGCGCCGGAGGCGTGATGTCGCACCACCAGAATATCCGGATGCATCGCGTTCAGCGTCACGGCGGTATCGACCAGGGTTTCGCCCTTGCGCATGGAGGAGGAGGACACCGACATGTTCATCACGTCGGCGCCGAGCCGCTTGCCGGCGATTTCGAATGACGACTGGGTTCGCGTTGATGCTTCGAAAAACAGGTTGATCTGGGTGCGCCCGCGCAATGAGGTGCGCTTCTTGTCGATCTGGCGGTTCAGTTCAACGTATTCTTCGGAAAGGTCGAGGAGGCCGGTAATGTCGGCAGCGGAAAGGCCCTCGATGCCCAGCAAATGCCGGTGTCC
>JBDTCP010000003.1:0-6681 GCA_039923555.1 Nitrobacter sp. | reverse complement strand
TCTCGAAATTTACGGGTTGCTTCGATCGGATATCCGGCCGGGCATGACCGGTCCTGAACTTCTCGATGTGCGTCGCGCGCGCGGTGTGCTCGACCCCCGCAGTGAAGATCTCTATCGATCGTCGAATCCCTGCGAAAGCCTCGTCACCGAACTGCCCGACGGACGGCTGATCGCATTGAAGCGTTTCAGGATGCCCAACGGCGGCACGATCGCGACGCATGAGGATTGCAGCGAACAGCGCAAGCTTGCCGAGCAACTGGCGACCACAAAGCAGTTTCTTGAATCGGTCATCGACAACGTCCCGATCTGCATCGCCGCCAAGAATATCGAGGACGGCCGTTACATTCTGGCCAACCGCGCTTTCGAGCGTTTCTCAAGCTTTTCACGTGATTTCATCGTCGGGAAGCGCGCCAATGAGATCTTCAGACCGCAGACGGCCGCCAATATTTCTGTGGCCGACCAGGTCGCGATGGCCTCGCCCGAGGGCCACTACTACAGCGACATGGTGGTCGAGCGCGGCTCGGAAAAACGCACGCTCGCCAATACCGAGGTGGTGGTCCGCAACGAGGCCGGCCAGCCCATGTTCCTGATTACCCTGTTCGAGGATGTGACCGAGCGCAAATCGCTATCGGGCGAGTTGGAGAACGCCAAGAAGTTCCTCGAAACCGTCGTCGACAACATTCCGGTGTCGCTGATTGTCCAGCGTGTCAGCGACGGCCATTACCTGCTCGCCAATCGCCGCGCCGAGACGATTCTCAATCGCCGCCGCGAGGATGCCATCGGGTTGACCGCAACTGATATCTTCGATCCGCGCGAGGCGAAGCTGATCGTCGCCCGCGACAAAACGGCGATCAGGAAGGGTGGCTTCTTGACCGAAGAGCACCCGATCAGCACCAGCGAAGGGTTGCGGATGTTCCTGACCCGCCGTGTCACGGTGCCCGGCGATGATGGCGAACCGCAGTATCTGATCAAGACGCATGAGGATGTGACCGATCGTCGACAGACCGAGTCGCGCATGGCCCATATGGCCTATCACGACGGGCTGACCGACCTGCCGAACCGAACCGCATTCCTGAAAGCACTCTCGCAGATGATCGAGGCGTGTCAGAGCGCGAATGAGGAGTTCGCAGTGTTGTCGGTCGACCTTGACGGCCTCAAGGAGATCAACGACGTCTTCGGCCACGCGGTCGGCGACAAACTGCTGATCGAGGTGGCGCGCCGCATTCAAAACGCGGCAGAGGGCGGTGTCATCGCCCGGCTCAGCGGCGATGAGTTCGGCCTGATTATCGATGGCAAGCAGCCCGCCGCGGGCAAGGCGCTCGCCGAACAGCTCGTCGAGGCAATGGTGCCAGAATTCCTGATCGACGGTAAATCGGTCCGGACCGGGCTGACCAGCGGTATCTCGCTGTTTCCGCGCGACGGCACGGATCCCGCCTCGCTGCTCGCCAATGCCAGCGTCGCACTGTTCCGCGCCAAGGCGAAATCGCGCGGCACCATCAGCATTTTCGAGCCGGAGATGGATCGGCAGATCCGGGATCGCCGCGTGTTGCATCAGGATCTGTCCAACGCCATCCGGAACGGCGAACTGTCGCTGCACTATCAACCGCAGGCGCGCACGGGCGGCAGATTCGTTGATGACGATGTGACCGGCTTCGAGGCGTTGGCGCGATGGCTTCATCCGACCCGCGGCTTCGTTCCGCCCGGCGATTTCATTCCGCTCGCCGAGGAGAGCGGCCTGATCGTAGCAATGGGCGAGTGGATTCTGCGCGAGGCCTGCCGGGAAGCTGCATCCTGGCCAACCCCGAAGCAGATCGCGGTCAATCTGTCGCCGGCGCAGTTCATTCACGGCGATCTGGTGAGCCTCGTGCATTCTATTTTGGTGGAGACCGGCCTCAATCCGAGCCGGCTGGAGCTGGAAATCACCGAAGGCGTGCTGATCGAGGACTTTGAGCGCAGCCTGGCGCTGCTGCGGCGGCTGAAAGGGCTGGGCGTTCGTATCTCGATGGACGATTTTGGCAGCGGTTATTCGTCGCTGAGCTACTTCCAGGCGTTCCCATTCGACAAGATCAAGATCGACCGGGAGTTCGTCATGCATCTCGGACGCAACCCGCAGTCCGCGGCGATCGTGCGCGCGGTGATCGGCCTCGGCCACGGTCTCGGCGTCTCGATCGTCGCGGAAGGCGTCGAGACCCAGGAGCAGCTCGACTTCCTCGCCGACGAGGGCTGCGACGCGGTTCAGGGCTACTTCATCGGCAGGCCCGCGCCGATCGCGCAGTACGCTGCCCTGATCGGACGCCCGCGGACTCTCGAAGTGATCTCCCGCAAGGCCGGCTGACAGCCGCATTCACCGCTAGCGGAGCGGATTTGACATTCGCTATCCGCGCTGCTGCGGGCATCGCGATACGAACGTTAAATCCAAAACTCCACTTGGAAACTATAGTGCTAGCGGTCCCATGATTCTAACATTCGCAAAAGCGCCTGCTGAAACGGAGCGAATTTCGGAATCGGATGATTGGTCTGCGTCGCGAAACGAGGCGGGATGGAATGACTGGCGATACGAGACCTGTCCCGGATGCGGCCGGCGTGCCGGTGCTCCAGGTCGATGCGGTCGTCAAGCGCTTCCGCCAATTCACCGCCGTCGACCGGCTGTCGCTGGACATCAGGGCAGGGGAGTTTTTTGCGCTGCTGGGGCCGAGCGGCTGCGGCAAGACCACGCTGTTGCGGATGTTCGCTGGATTCGAGACGCCGGATGCCGGGCAAATCCTGCTCAATGGACGGGATATCGCCGGCGTTCCGCCGCATCGGCGTCCCGTCAACATGATGTTCCAGAACTATGCGCTGTTTCCTCATCTCACCGTGCGCGACAACATCGCCTTCGGGCTCAAACGTGCAGGCCTGCCGCGCGTCGAGATCGCGAGCCGCGTTGCGGAGATGATCGCGCTGGTGAAGCTCGACGGCATGGAAAAGCGCAAGCCCGACCAGCTCTCTGGCGGCCAGAGGCAGCGCGTGGCGTTGGCGCGCGCGCTGGCGCGGCGTCCGCAGTTGCTGCTGCTCGACGAGCCGCTCGCGGCACTCGACAAGAAACTGCGCGAGAACACTCAAGTCGAACTGATGCGGCTGCAGCGCAAGCTCGGCATGACCTTCATCATCGTCACCCACGATCAGGAAGAAGCGATGATGATGGCGGATCGTATCGGGGTAATGGATTCGGGACGCCTCCAACAGGTGGCGACGCCGCGGCAGCTCTATGAGGCGCCGAACTCGCGCTGGGTCGCCGAATTCGTCGGCGGCATCAATATCATCGAGGGTGAGGTCGAATCGCGCGACGCTGGTCGCGTGACAGTCGCGACGCGTGAGGCCGGGCAGGTGGTTGCGGCCGCACCGCTGCAGGCAATTACAAATGGCCACGTCTGCATTGCGATTCGTCCGGAGAAAGTCCGGCTGTCGCGCTGTGCGCCGGCGCCCGATCCAGGTCACGCGGCGCCGATCAATCGGCTGGAAGGCATCGTCACCGGCATCAGCTATCTCGGCGGTCAGACCAGCTATCAGGTCAGGCTCGACGGCGGCGCGCTGCTGCGCGCGTCGGTCGCCAATACGGCGCGGCTCGACGCCGATGCCTACGCCACCACGCAGCGCGTGGTGGCGTGGTTCACGCCAGACGATTGCATGTTGCTCGACCGATGAGGGGGCGCGCTCGTTTCGCAGCTCCGGCCCGCAAGGCGGCGATCGCACCGTTTCTATGGATGCTGCTGTTCTTCCTGCTGCCGTTCGGCTTCGTGCTCAAGATCAGCCTGTCGCAGACGGCGATTGCGCAGCCGCCCTATCTGCCCGTGTTCGATCTGGCCCAGGGCATGGCTGCTACCAAAGCGGCCTTCGCAGCACTGTCGCTCGAGAATTTCAGGCTGCTGGCGTTGGACAATCTCTACATTCTGTCCTACCTGCGGAGCGTTGTCGTCGCTTTGATATCGACAACTATCCTGCTTGCCGTCGGCTATCCCGTCGCCTACGGGATGTCGCGATTACCGGTGCGCTGGCAACCCATCGCGATGATGCTGGTGATCGTGCCGTTCTGGACCTCATTTCTGATCCGCATCTATGCGTGGATCAACATCCTCCAACACGACGGCCTCCTGAACAAGGTGTTGCTGGCGTTACATCTGGTGTCGGCGCCGATGGTGTGGCTGTCCACCGACACCGCGATGTATCTCGGCATCGTCTATTCCTATCTGCCGTTCATGATTCTGCCGCTCTATGCGACGCTCGCCAAAATGGATTCCACGCTGCTGGAGGCCGCCGCCGATCTCGGCAGCTCGCGGATGAAGACGTTCTGGCTGGTGACGTTTCCACTGTCGCTGCCGGGTATCAGTGCGGGCGTACTGCTGTGCTTCATCCCCATCGTCGGGGAGTTCGTGATTCCGGATCTGCTGGCGGGATCGAATTCGCCGATGATCGGGCAAACCCTGTGGCTTGAATTCTTCACCAACCGCGATTGGCCGGTGGCGTCGGCGATCGCCATGGTGCTGCTGGTGCTGCTGCTCGCGCCGCTTCTGGTCTATGATCGGCTGCAGCGCCGCCAGCTTGAGGAGAGGCGATGATGGCCGCGCGTGAACAGTCCGGTCTGTCGCGCTTCAATCTCATCTCGCTCGCGCTCGGCTTCGCGTTCTTGTACCTGCCGATCGTCGTTCTCGTGATCTATTCGTTCAACGCCTCGCGGCTGGTGACGGTGTGGGGCGGCTGGTCGCTGCGCTGGTACGTTGAATTTTTCAACGATACCGTGATGCTGTCCGCGGCCGCGATGAGCCTGCAGGTCGGCGCGGTCTCGGCAACCGCGGCCACAATCCTCGGCACGCTCGCGGCTGTGGCACTGACGCGCGCCGAGGGCTTTCGGGGACGCACGCTGTTCTCCGGAATGCTGTACGCGCCGCTGGTGATGCCCGAAGTGATCACAGGGCTGTCTCTGCTGCTGTTGTTCGTTGCGATCAATGCGGAGCGGGGATTCTGGACCGTCACGATCGCGCATACCACGCTGACCATGTGCTTCGTCGCCGTGGTGGTGCAGTCGCGGCTCGGATCGCTTGATCGAAGTCTTAAGGAGGCCGCGATGGATCTCGGCTGCGATCCGCTGCGGGCGTTCGTCAAGGTGACGCTGCCGTTGATCCTGCCGGCCATTGCTGCGGGCTGGATGCTGGCCTTTACGCTGTCGCTCGACGATCTGGTGATCGCGAGCTTCACCACTGGACCCGGCTCGACGACGCTGCCGATCCGGATCTACTCGGAGGTGCGCCTCGGCGTGAAGCCCGAGATCAACGCCATCTGCACATTGATCATCGGCCTGATCGCAGTCGTTATCATTGTCGCATCGCTGGTCTCGAAACTGTCGAGCCGGCAGGGCGAAACCGCCGCGCCGCTGTAGGTATTGGGTTGGCGAACTTGTCCGCGGCGAAGGAGCGCTAATTCGTGCGCGACGTCCCGGCTGCTGCCGGAGCGGCTGGAACCGCCACCTCGGGAACCGCTTTCTGATCGGTCAAACGCTCGATCACCGAGCGAAGCGTGTCGCGGGTCTTGCGGTCCTTGACCGCATCGAGCAGTGGCGCCGACGCTGGAGACCGGCGGATCAGGCTTTCCGGATCGGGAAAGATCAGCGGATCGTCCCATGGTCCTTGGACCACGAATGGCAAGTCGAAATTGTGGGCATCCGCCGCCGCCTCCGTCAGGCTTGCGACGCCCTTGAGATCGTAGTCGCGTGCGGGGACCGAGGCGGTACCGGTGAGGGTGAGACGTGCCGTAGGCCCCTCGACGCGCACATCGGTCGCGATTGCGACACCGTCGCTGAAATTGAGGGCAACGTTCAGCTTGTCGAACGGCGTCTTGCCGCTGCGGAAATTTCCGCCGCCGGAGAGCGGCCGCCGTTCCAGCCGTTTCAGCAGTTGCTCGATGTTGAACCCGCTGATGGCGCCGTCGTGCCCGGTCAGGACCGCTGTCCCGTCAAGTGATTGCGCCAGTCCGAACGGACTCGATCCCTTGGCTTCGAGCGAGACGTTCAGATTGCCGCGCCCGGAGAGCCTGCTGGTGCCGAACAGATCGCTGGCGCAGGCTTGCAGATCGACGTCGGTGAGTTGAAACTGCGCCTTCACATCGGCAACCGCGTCGGCGCGCGAGATGCCGAACGATCCTTGGGCGATCCCGTCATAAATTTGCGCTTCGCCGATGCTGAGCGCCAGCGTTCCGTTGCGCAGGTTGGCGCCGAGCGCGGTTTTACCGAGCCTGGTTGAACCGACGGTGACCTTCGCCGCCGAAAGCCGCATGTCGAGATCGGTGGCGGATAGCGCATGCAGATCGAACAACTGCCTGTTCCAGTCGCGAGCGCCGCTGGCGAGCAGACGGATAGTCTGGATGTAGGGCGTGAAATCGAGCGCACCGGCGGCCAGCGTTGCCTGCAGGGTCTGCCGTTCGTTATTGGCGTAGGTCAGGACGCCTTCGGCAACATTACCGTCGAGCTCGATGTTGACATTGGTCAGCGCGATCGATGCACCGACGACGTTGGCCCGCGCCTTGAGCGCGAAGCGGCCGAACCCGCCGCTGCCGGGCGGAGGCTGCCCCGCCCAACGCAACGCCTCGCGCAGCGAGGCGCTGTCGGCGGTCAGCGTGCCGTCCATCATCAGGCTGACCCCATTCGCGACC
>JBDTCP010000002.1:0-3029 GCA_039923555.1 Nitrobacter sp. | reverse complement strand
AAGCGCGTCTTCGCGCAGACGTCCCGGCCACCCACGCCTTTGATCGGATTCATGTTTTCAAGGGATTCAGGTTTTCAAGACCTGGATGCCCGGCATGAAGCCAGGCATGACGATTCAATCAAGCCGGATTCCATGAAACCGGACGCTTCCGGCTGATCGCTATTCGGCGGCCGCCAGGGATTTCGTCCGCAACGGCAGACCGAGACGCTCCCAGACCTGAACCAGGGCTTCCGCCAACTGATCGATCAGCGCGTCCTCGTGATAGGGCGACGGCGTGATCCGCAGCCGCTCCATTCCCTTGGCAACGGTCGGATAGTTGATCGGCTGGATATAGATGCCGTGGTCCTTGAGCAGCAGATCGGAGGCCTGCTTGCAGCGGTCGGGATCGCTGACCAGGATTGGAACGATGTGGGTGGAACTCACCATCACCGGCAGGCCGGCTGCGATCAGGGTCGCCTTAGTACGCGCCGCGCGCTCCTGATGGCGTTCACGTTCCCAGGTCGATGACTTGAGATGCCGGATCGCGGCGGTCGCTGCCGCGCAGATCGCGGGCGGCAGTGATGTGGTGAAGATGAAGCCCGGCGCATAGGAACGCACGGCGTCGATGATATCGGAACTGCCGGCGATGTAACCGCCGAGGCAGCCGAATGCCTTGGCGAGCGTGCCTTCAAGGACGTCGATGCGATGCATGACGCCTTCGCGCTCTGCGATACCGCCGCCGCGCGGCCCGTACATGCCGACTGCATGCACTTCGTCCACATAGGTCATCGCGCCATAGCGCTCGGCGAGATCGCAGATCTTCGCAAGCGGCGCGATATCGCCATCCATTGAATACAGGCTCTCGCAGGCGATCAGCTTCGGACGGTCGGGATCGGCGGCGCGAAGCAACTCTTCGAGATGTGCAACGTCGTTATGACGGAACACGATCCGATCACAACCCGACTGGCGGATGCCTTCGATCATCGAATTGTGGTTGAGCGCGTCGGACAGGATCAGACAGTTCGGAATGAGCTTTGCGAGCGTCGCAATGCCGGTCTGGTTCGAGACGTAGCCGGAGGTGAACAACAGCGCCGCCGGCTTGCCGTGCAGATCGGCCAGTTCCTGCTCGAGTTGGACCAGCGGGTGATGGGTGCCGGCGATATTGCGGGTGCCGCCGGCGCCCGTGCCGACGCGGGTCGCGGTCTCGACCATGGCGCCGACCACCTTCGGGTGCTGACCCATGCCGAGGTAGTCGTTGGAACACCAGATCACGACGTTGCGCGGTCCCGTCGGCGCGTGCCAGGTGGCGTGGGGAAACCGGCCGGCGATGCGCTCGAGGTCGGCGAAAACGCGGTAGCGTCGCTCGTCATGAAGGCGATCGAGCGCGGTACTGAAGAACTTGCTATAATCCATGACAAAATCCGGAAGATAGCCCGGGACGCCGGACCGTTCAGAGCCCTTTTTAGAGCCTTTCCAGCTCGGCTGTCGAGCTGGAATTCGCCTGGATGGCCGTGGAGGCGCCAAAAATTGCTGGTTAATTTGCTCTAGCGCAACCTTGTGCGGGCCGGCGCAACATCGGTCACTTGTCCGGCGCGCTTAAGTCGAGCGAAACAGCAGGACACCCTCTTTCTCCACGGCCGTCAGGCGGCCCTCGACCAGCATGTAATTCACGTGCGCGATCAGTTCGCCCGCGGCAAAGCCCATCTGATGCTCGTCAAGCACATGCTTGTGGAATACCACCGGCACCAGCTCCTTGGATGTCCTGGGACTGAGCCGGCAGGCCTCGGCGATCAATCCGCAGCGTTCGGCGTGATGATCGGCGAGCTGCTTGATCCGGGTCTTCAATCCGTAGAACGGAACGCCATGGCCCGGCAGCACCAGCACGTCGTCAGGCAGTGTCGTGGTCAGGCTGGCGAGCGAAGCCAGGTATTCGCCGAGCGAATCCTGTTCGGGCTCGACCGCCCACACGCTGACGTTCGGCGAGATCTTGCTCAGCACCTGATCCGCCGACAGGAACAGCCTGTCGGCCGCGCAATACAGCATCACCTGATCAAGCGCGTGGCCGCCGCCTGTGATGACCTTGAAGCATCGGGTCCCGATCGAAATCTCGTCGCCGTTGGACAGACGATGATAAGCGGGCGGCAAGACCGAGACCCGCTTCAAATAATCCAGGCCGCGCCCCATCAGCTTGTCGGTCAGGTTCTCGTCCATCCCGTGACGGCGCAAGAACACCCGCTGCGCGTTCCTGCGCTCCTCGCTGCCGAGACTCTGGTGATAGATAGACCGACTGCAGATATTCCACCTGAGACATATAGAGCGGGCATTTGAAGCGCTCGACGATCCAGCCGGCCAGACCGACGTGATCAGGATGCGAATGGGTGACGATCAGCCGCGTGATGTGAACGTGGGCCAGCGGTCCCTCGAACAGCGCGCTCCATGCCGCGATCGATTCCTCGTTGCCGAAACCTGAATCGATCATGGTCCAGCCGTCGCCATCGGCGAGCAGATAAATGTTCACGTGGTTGAGCCGGAACGGCAGCGTCAGCCGGACCCAGAGCACGCCCGGCATCACCTCGATCACCTCATCCGGACCGGGCGGCGTGTCCCAAGGGTACCGCAGGGCTTCGGCCGGGCTTTTGTGACTGTCGGTTTGGGTGTCCATCGTCTCCGTATCGCGATTCTGCCGGCCGGTTGAGAGCATTGCCCCGTCGGATCGGATCAGTATGTCGGAGCGGAATCCTTCGCGGCGTCAAGCCTTGACGTGATGCCGAGGCGATCGAGCAACGCGGCGTCGCGTGCGGTCTGCGGATTTTTTGTGGTCAGCAGAATATCGCCGATGAAAATGGAATTGGCACCGGCCACGAAGCACAGCGCCTGCAATTCGTCTGTCATGTATTGCCGGCCCGCCGACAGTCGCACCACGCTTTTGGGCATCATGATCCGCGCCACCGCGATCATGCGGACCAGCGCGATCGGGTCAGGGCGCTCGGCGGTGTCGTTGACGGGCACCGCCTTGACCTCGTTCCACATGTTGATCGGCACACTTTCGG
>JBDTCP010000001.1:0-6464 GCA_039923555.1 Nitrobacter sp. | reverse complement strand
GGGTTCGCCGGCGTCTGCACCTCGGCCGGGGGCGGAGTTGGTGTGGCCGGCGTTACCGTTCCCGGCGGGGTCGGTGCATCCGGCGGGGCGGGGGTTGCCGGCGCCGTCGCGCCGGGCGGTGTCGCGGGCGGCGTCTGGGCCAGCACGGCGGAGAGCCCCAGGGATAAGGCCGCCGCCGGGATCAGTGCGATCGCGAGGCGACGAAAGGGGCGGGAGCAATACATTTAAAAAATCTCCTTGGTCGTGCTGGCATGACTCTTGGTGAGTTTCGGCCTTAGCCGGCATAACAGGCGGAATTATGCAATGCTAAGCTAACATGCCGCTTCCGCATTCGTCCCATGACAGATATGTCATGCAGCTCCGTAGCAGGCGTGGGCGTCAGTACAGATTTGTCTTAACAGTCGCGAGCGACGGTCACACTGGCCAACTGCCGGAGATTCGCCATATAAAGCGGCAGAAGATGGACGCCGGATATGGCCGCGCTCGCAAACCACGCGTTTAGCAAGATGAACGGCATCGGCAACGAGATCGTCGTCGTCGATCTGCGCGATCGCCCCGCCGTGGTGAGCGCCGAGGAGGCGCGCGCCATCGCATCACCGGCCGGCGTCCCTTATGATCAGTTGATGGTACTGCAACCCTCACGGCTGCCCGGCACCGAAGCCTTTGTTCGTATCTACAATAATGATGGCTCGGAAGCGAACGCCTGCGGCAACGGCATGCGCTGCGTGGCGCGGCAGGCATTCGAGGCGACAGGCAAGGCCGCGCTGACCTTCGAGACCCGCGCCGGGCTTTTGAATTGCTGGCAGGGCTCCGCGCCCGGTCTCTACACCGTCGACATGGGGCCGCCGAAATTCGGCTGGCAGGACATCCCGCTCGCCGAGGAATTCCGCGATACCCGCTATATCGAATTGCAGGTCGGGCCGATCGATGCGCCACTGCTGCATTCACCGTCGGTGGTCAGCATGGGCAATCCGCACGCGATCTTCTGGGTCGACGATGTCAACGCCTATGAGCTCGAACGCTTCGGTCCGCTGCTGGAGAATCATCCGATCTTCCCCGAGCGCGCCAACATCACGCTGGCGCATATCGTCGATCGCGATCACATCATGATGCAGACCTGGGAGCGCGGCGCGGGCCTGACGAAGGCCTGCGGCTCGGCGGCCTGCGCGACGGCGGTGGCGGCGGCGCGGCTCAAGCGCGCCAACCGAACGGTGAGCGTGACACTCCCCGGCGGCAGTCTGACCATTGAATGGCGCGAGCGCGACGACCATGTGCTGATGACCGGTCCGGCCGCGTTCGAATATTCCGGCACGTTCGATCCGGCGCTGTTCGCCAGCGTCGCGTAATGGCCGTCGACGTCGTCACCTTCGGCTGCCGGCTCAATGCCTTCGAATCCGAAGTCATCCGCCGCAACGCGGAAGATGCCGGCCTGGGTGACGTCGTCATCATCAACAGTTGTGCCGTGACCAGCGAGGCGGTGGCGCAGGCTCGGCAATCGATCCGCAAATTGAAGCGTGAGCGGCCCTCGGCGCGCATCATCGTCACCGGCTGTGCGGCGCAGATACAGCCGACGATGTTTGCGGAGATGGCCGAAGTCGATCGCGTGATCGGCAACGACGACAAGATGCGAGGTGAAGCCTGGCGCGACGCGCAAGCCGCATTCGCGGCAGCGGCCGATTTCAGTGTCGCGAACGACGAAAAGGTCGCGGTCGCCGACATTATGACGGTGACCGAAATGGCGCCGCATCTCGTCGATGGCCTTCAAGGCGACCTGCCGCGCGCCTTTGTCCAGGTGCAGAACGGCTGCGACCATCGCTGCACCTTCTGCATCATTCCTTTTGGGCGCGGCAATTCGCGCTCGGTTGCGATCAGCGTGGTGGTCGATCAGGTGCGCGCGCTGACCGAGGCCGGTCACGCCGAGATCGTGCTGACCGGCGTCGATCTCACGAGCTACGGCGCCGATCTTGCGGGCGAGCCGAGACTGGGTGGATTGGTCAAGCAGATTCTGCAGCATGTGCCGGACATGAAGCGGCTTCGAATCTCGTCGATCGATTCGATCGAGGCCGATCGGGATCTGCTCGATGCCGTTGCGAATGAGGAGCGGCTGATGCCGCATCTGCATCTGTCGCTGCAATCCGGCGACGACATGATCCTAAAGCGGATGAAGCGGCGTCATTCGCGTGACGACGCCGTCGACTTCTGTGCGCAGGTGCGGCGGCTGCGGCCGGACATCGCTTTCGGTGCCGACATCATCGCCGGCTTTCCGACCGAGACCGATGACATGTTCGCGCGGTCGCTCGATCTTGTCGCGGACTGCGATCTCACCTTCCTGCATGTGTTTCCCTACTCGCCGCGCCCGGGTACGCCGGCGGCGCGGATGCCACAGGTCGCAGGCGACGTGATCAGGGATCGCGCCAGGCAGTTGCGCGCCGAGGGCGACGCGGCGCTGCGGCGGCGGCTTACTGCGGAGGTTGGCGCGACGCGCAACGTGTTGATCGAAAGCGACACCCAGGGCCGGACCGAGCATTTTGTGCGGATCGCGATTGCGGGAGAGACGCCCGGCGCGGTACGAACCGTGATGATTGCAGGGCACGATGGTACGCGCCTGCTCTCAAGGACCGGTTAGCCGGAGTCTGTTAACGATCGTCCGGAGTTTTGCCCGCCGGGGCCGGAACCAGGCTGCGCGGGGGCGATTGATCCGTGGGGCATCGTCAGGGCAGGCGCTGTCGTTATATCAATGGCCAGTCGCAGTTGCGGATCGATGATTGCTCGCGCATTATTATTCAAGGCGACCATGCACGGGTTGTCCCCATACTCCGAGCCGATCGGCGGGCTTTTTGGTGTCGGTTTCATTCTCCTGATTTCCGGGTAGACGCGTGGTTCGGCTGGGTTTCATTATCGGCTTTTTCGCGATCATCGGGGTTTTGCTCTCCGGCCTTGCAGCCTGGCGCGCTCATGATCAGGAGTTGACGATCGACGGGATCGCCATGTCGCGCGCCATTGACGTCAATGCCAGTCTGGTTCAGGACCGACTCACCGAACGAGAACTGCTGGCGCGGGTCGCTTCGGGATTGTTCCGGTCACCGACCGCGGTGAGAGCCAACGTGCTCCAGCCGTTGCGCGCGTCAATCTATGCTTTCAAGACCGATTTCGTTGTCGCCGGATGGGTTGCACGTCTTCAGCCGAGCGAGCTTCCCCAGGCCCGTGAAGCCCTGGCATCGGCCGGATTTCCAAATCCGCAAATTCGGAACTTTGACGATAAGCCGCGCGATCTGCGTTCGCTCGACCAGCCGATCGACGTGTTGATGGACGTTGAGCCGCAAAACGCGGAAACGGCCGCATTTTCGGGCCGCTCGCTTGATCGGAATCCGATCCTCGGGCCGATGTTTGCCCGCGCGATGCAGACCAGAAAGTCGGTCGCATCGGATCCGATCAATCTGTTGCGCCCCGACGGTCCGATCGGGCTGGTTCTCGCAACGCCGGTTCTCCAGGAGGGGACCGAGACGCCGGCGGGGTTTGTTACATTTTCCTATCGACTCGAGTCGCTGATGCTGACAAATGACGAGCTGTCGCTATTCTCCATTGTCCTGCAAGATCCGCGAAACCCGGCCTCGGAATTCATCGCCGACGACAGCGGCAATGTCACGGCACGTCTCAGACCGCCGCATGATTCCATTCCGCGGTTGCTCCGCACGGTGAGCTTTGGCGGGCGGGATTGGTCGCTGGGCTATTACCCGAAAACTAACGCGGCCCATCGGGCGCGAAAACTGGCCGCGGTGGTGACAACGGTCGGGCTTGCGCTGACCAGCATCCTTTGCGGATTGTTCGGATATGTCGCCTATAACAACTTGCGGCTGAGCCGCGAAATCCAGGTTCGGATCGGCTTCGAGCGACGGCTGACCGCCGTGATCGATGAACTCAATCACCGGGTCAAAAATATTCTTGCGGTGATTCAATCGATCGTCACGCGTACGCTGCGGCACGGCTCCGACATTGAAGTCGCCCGCGAACTGTTGATCGGCCGGATCCATGCGATGTCCAACGTGGTCTCGCTGCTCAGCGAGAGCCAGTGGCAGGGTGTCAAACTGAGGGGACTGTTCGAAGCGCGTGCCATCCCCCACGCCGACCGCATCGCGGTCGATGGTCCGGATATCTCCGTGAGCGCGCGTGCGGCCCAAAGTATGTCGTTGTTGTTTTTCGAACTGGCATCGCATTCAGACGAGGGACTGTCGCTGGTCGGCAAGCATCCGCATATTGTGGTGCATTGGGGAATTGAGGGCGAGGGCAGCGAGGCAATGTTTCGTTTTCGGTGGGAGGAATTCAACACCAGCGCCGCGACCCGTCGCGAGGACAGCGATTTTGGCATCATCCTGCTGGACCGCGTTGCGCCGGAGGCGCTGGGCGGTCTTTCGAAGCGGTATTTTACCGACGTGAGCTACGTCTATGAACTCACCGCTCCCATGGATACCGTCGTGGATATGACCGAAAGAGATCGCACGACGCAGATATCCGCTCCACCCCTAAAGCCGGTCAAATGAGAAGCAGGACGTCGGGGTCGCCGACGTCCTGCTGTTCTGATCTAAACCTTGTTACTTAAGCTATCGGCCGCCGCCGATCACGGCCCGGACGGTGTTGTCCGGGCCAAAATCCTCGGTGCCATCGACATAAAGCAAGGCGCTCAGTTTCGATCGCGCACGATTGACGCGGCTCTTGATGGTGCCGACCGCGCACCCGCAGATCGCTGCTGCGTCCTCGTAGGAGAATCCCGAAGCGCCCACAAGGATCAAGGCCTCGCGCTGATCCTGTGGCAGCTTGTCGAGCGCGACGCGGAATTCTTCAAATTCCAGATGCGCGTCCTGGCTCGGCTGCGATTTCAACGTTTTCGCATAGCTGCCGTCCGAATCTTCCACCTCGCGCCGTCGCTTCCGGTAGTCCGAGCGGAACAGATTGCGCAGGATCGTAAACAGCCACGCCGGAAGGTTCGACCCCGGCTGAAATGAATCGATATTGGCAAGCGCTCGGAGCAGGGTTTCCTGGACGAGGTCGTCTGCACGGTCGCCGTTTCCGCTCAGCGAAATCGCGAACGCCCGCAGGTTCGGTACCGACGCCAGGATGTCGTCACGCAGTGAATCTGTGAGAGGCATTAGTCCCTCCCGTCTTTTTTGGCCGTGAAGTCGCCCGCGTTGCTTACTTGTGAATTGCCGGGCTCCGATGCATCGAGCTTTCGGATCAATTCTGCAAACCTGTCCGGGACGCCCTGCCTCACGACATCGTCATACATCGCGCGAAGCTGATGTCCGATTCTGGACTGGATCTCAGCGTTGAGACCGCCTTTGCCGGGAGGTGGCTTTTCATCTTTCATGATTTCTTTCAGCCTTCCCACAGTTCATGATATTGAAAAATCGAGAAATTCCGCGTTTCTCGGTATCTTCAAGGAACTCGTATGAGCCTAATTCAAAGCCGGAGGGAAAGTTCCGGGGATGGGGAACTTTTGTCGTACTGAAGCGTAGACGATTCAGCGGTGGACCGAATGTGCGTCCCCGTTATGCTTACGTGTCGTTTCAAGATGCGTTGTCTCAAAAAGGATGGATTGGGGATGTTTCGATCACAGGTCGTTGCTGAACATTTGCCGCTCTTGCGACGGTATGCCCGGGCCCTGACAGGGAATCAGGCGTCGGGAGACGCCTATGTCGGAGCCATGCTGGAAGCCCTGCTCCAGGACCAGACCCTGCTCGACGAGCGCCACGGACCGCGGGCGGGGCTGTTTCGGCTATTCACCCAGATCTGGAATTCGGTTTCCATCAATGACGACCCCGACGTCGTGCCGGCTTTGGCGCCAACGGAGCGACGGCTGACGAACATCACGCCGCTGCCGCGCCAGGTGTTCCTGCTGCTGTCGCTGGAAGGTTTTTCCGAGGAGGAGGTCGCGTTTATTCTCGATGCGGACATTGCCGAAGTTCGCAAGCTGAGCGGTACTGCCGGTCGCGAAATGGCGGCGGAAATCGCAACCGACGTCCTTATCATTGAGGACGAGACGTTCATCGCGATGGATCTGGAAAGTCTTGTCAAGAATCTCGGGCATCGCGTGATTGGCGTTGCACGCACGCACGCCGACGCGATCGCTCTGGCCAAAACAAAGAAACCCGGTCTCATTCTGGCGGATATCCAACTCGCTGACGGTAGCTCCGGGTTAGATGCCGTCAACGAACTTCTGGGCGTGTTCGAGGTCCCGGTCGTCTTCATAACGGCCTATCCCGAACGTTTTCTGACCGGAGAGCGACCCGAGCCGGCGTTTCTCATCTCAAAACCGTTCCAGCCCGCCATGGTCTCCGCAGTAGCGAGTCAGGCGCTGTTCTTTCAGCGGAATTCGCGGAACCGGGAACCGCGCGCCGCCGCATCCTGATCGCGAACCCGGATTGCTGTTACACAAAAGGCGATATGGATCAGTCCACGTTGCCTTTTGT